>NZ_JAPWCL010000007.1:0-111993 GCF_041433955.1 Pauljensenia sp. 20925_1_25
AGCGTGTTGAACACCAGTCTTGTGGTGGTCACAGCACCGGGGAAACGCCCAGCAACATTCCGAACCTGGAAGCTAAGCCCGGCAGCGCCGATGGTACTGCAACCGATAGGTTGTGGGAGAGTAGGACACCGCCACAACACACCAGATCAGAGAGGGATGACACCGCACCACGCGGTGTCATCCCTCTCCTTTTACACACCCACCCCCTCCAACAGACGTAACGTCGTCTAAACTTGGGTGGTTGAACGCGCCTGTAGCGCACCACAGACAAGAGCGCCGACGAGCGCAGGAATAGAGGTTAGGCACCATGGCAGAAGAGACTCAAGGACGCGGCGGATTCGGCCGTGGTGATTACTCGAAGCGTCAGCCCCAGTGGCGGGAACGCAACAATGATCGTGGCGGTTACCAGCGTCGTGATGGTGAGCGTCGTGATTTTGGTGGCCGTGATGATCGCCGGGGTGATCGTGGTGGCTATCAGCGTCGTGATGATCGTCGCGGTGGCTTTGAAGATCGTCGAGGCGGTTACCAGCGTCGTGACGATCGTGGTGGTTTCCGTCGTGATGATCGTCGTGATGGCGAGCGTGATTTCCAGCGCCGTGATTTTGGTGGCCGTGACGATCACCGTGATGACCGTCGAGGCGGTTACCAGCGTCGTGATGACCGTCGAGGCGGTTACCAGCGTCGTGACGATCGTGGCGGTTTCCGTCGTGATGATCGTCGTGATGATCGTCGTGATGGCGAGCGTGATTTCCAGCGCCGTGATTTTGGTGGCCGTGACGATCACCGTGATGACCGCCGGGGCGGCCGTGGTGGCTTCCAGCGTCGTGATGACCGTCGCGGAGGCATGCGCGGTGACCGTCGTGAGGGCGGCCGTTTTGAGCGCGACGGTCGCAGGCCTCGTCAGAATGATCGCCGCAAGGACGCCACCTACCAGAACTATTCGTCGACGGACGAGTACGTGTCTCCTAACGGCAATGAGCCGACGATTCCTGCTGGCGTGAGTTCCCAGGAGCTTGACCGTGATGCTATGCGCGCGCTGGCGACGCTGTCGGGTCCCAACCGTGACATTGTTGCGCGGCACCTGGTGATGGCCGGTCAGCTGATTGATCTCGATCCCGAGGCCGCCTACCAGCATGCCCAGGCTGCTGTGAGCCGTGCGGGTCGCGTCGATGTCGTTCGCGAGGCCGCTGCTCTGACCGCGTACGCCTCGGGTCGTTATGAGGAGGCGCTGCGCGAAGTGCGCGCCGTGCGACGCATGCGTGGGGATGACTCGCTGCGCGCTGTCGAAGCCGACGCGGAGCGCGGGCTTGGCCACCCCGAGAAGGCCGTTGAGATCATCGACGCAACCGACTCCACGACTCTGGATCTTGCGGAACAGGTCGAGCTGGTACTCGTCTCCTCCGGCGCACGTGCTGACCTCGGTCAGTCCGACGTCGGCCTCGTGATCGTCGACGATGCGCTTGCCGTGCTGCCGGAATCGGCCGACGATGAGCTCCGCCGTCGTCTCATGGAGGTTAAGGCTGAGCGCCTGACGGAACTGGGTCGCGTGGACGAAGCCGAGGCTGTCATTGCGGAGATGCCCGCCGAGGTTGAGGATACCGAGATCGTTGACGTTGCCCTGTTCCAGGACGCCGACGTTGATGATAAGCGTTCGCCGCTGCGCGGCTGCAAGAACGCACTGGCCGAGGAATATGACTGCGCGTTGCTTGACCTCGATGGTACGGCGTGGTCCGGTGACGAGCGGATCGAGCACGCTGCCTCGTCCGTTATCGAGGCGCGCACGATGGGCATGGCCTCCGCGTTCGTCACGAACAACGCGATGCGCACCCCGCAGCAGGTGGCCGACAAGCTCAACAGCATGGACTTCGAGGCGACCCCCGAGATGGTCATGACGTCGGCTATGGACATTGCCGCCATCATGGCGGAGGAACTCGACGAGGGTGCCAAGGTCTTCGTACTCGGCGGTCCCGGTTTGCGCCAGGCTCTCGAAGAGCAGGGCTTTGAGCTGGTGGACAGTGCCGACAACGAGCCTGCTGCCGTCGTGCAGGGCCTCGATAAGGAGGTTAACTGGACGCTCCTGTCCGAGGGAGCTTTCGCGATTGAACGCGGTGCTGCCTTCTATGCCTCGAACCTTGACGCGACCCTGCCCGTCGAGCGCGGTCAGGCGCTCGGCAATGGCTCGCTGGTGCGTGCGATTCAGCACGCGACCCGCAAGCGTCCCACCGCCGGTGGCAAGCCCGAGCCGGGTATCTACCGCCGCGCGAGCCAGCTCGTTGGTGCCACGAACCCGATGGCAGTGGGCGACCGCCTTGAGACCGACATTATGGGTGCCGTCGCAGCTGGCGTCCCCGCGATGCACGTGCTGACCGGTGTCCACCAGGCTCGCGCTGTTTTGCGTGCTCCTCGCGGCCAGCGTCCCACATACCTGGCACTTGATATGCGCGGCATGCTGGAGGCCCACCCGGCTCCCAAGCACCATCGCGACGGCACGTGGACCTGCGGCCTGTCGCAGGTTGCCAAGGTGACGCGCGGCGGTACGCTGACATTGGATGACATCGAACTGACCGACGCGGTGACGATTTCCATCGACTCCTACCGCGCGCTCGCCGCTGCTGCCTGGGAATGGTCGGACGGCTCCGGTAATCCGGTGACCTGCCCTGAGATTACTGTCGTCGACAACGACGATCCGGCAGGCATCGTGGCCGAACCTGAGGCCCTCGCCGTTGACACAGCTGCTGATGAGGACTTTGCGGTGGCCGAGGCTGCCGACGAACTTCCCGAACCCAGCGAGGAGACCCCCGCGTTCCTGCCCGGTGAGGAGGAACTGGAGGCCCTGCTGGAGGCGACGGCAGATATGGACGACGAGGCCTGATGGCCCTGAGTGAACAGACGGCTGCCCGTCTGGTCGGCTTCGATGAGCTTGGCGTGCAGATGCAAATCTCGACGCTTCAGGTCATTGAGGCCGACCTTCGGCGGGCGCTGTCGGCCGACGTGCCCGCGGAGATGCAAGGTTCCGCGGCGCGCGTCGGAGCACGTGAGCAGGGGAGGAACGACGCGTGAAGTTGCGACGGATCGATTCGGAGTTGGTGCGCCGAGGCCTGGCGAAGTCGCGCTCGGCAGCAGCGCAGATGATTGAGGATGGTCGGGTCAAGCTTGACGGCCAGGTTGTCCTGAAACCCGCCCGACAGATGGATCCGGCGCAGGCGATCATCGTCGAGGAGTCGGACGATCCCGAGTACGTGTCGCGTGGGGCGCACAAGCTCGCAGGTGCGCTGGACACGCTCGGTGAGAAGGCTCCTCTGATCGAGGGGCGGCGCGCGCTCGACGCTGGCGCATCGACGGGAGGTTTTACTGACGTTCTGCTGCGGCGCGGAGCTGCTTCGGTCGTTGCCGTTGACGTTGGCTACGGCCAGCTTGCGTGGAAGCTGCAGTCCGATCCTCGCGTTGAGGTCCACGACCGCACGAACGTACGCACGCTGAATCCCGCCTCGGTCGCTCCGGCACCGGACATCGTCGTGGGCGACATGTCCTTCATTTCGCTGACTCTCGTTCTACCTGCGCTGGTTGCGGCGGCGGCACCCGACGCTGACTTTTTGCTGATGGTCAAGCCCCAGTTCGAGATCGGCAAGGAGCGCCTGGGCCACGGGGGAGTGGTGCGCAACCCTGAACACCACGTCGAAACTGTTGAAAACGTGGCGCGCTGTGCCATCGGCCTGGGGCTGGACATCGCCGCCATCGCACCGTCCCCGTTGCCCGGCCCCTCCGGCAACGTCGAGTATTTCCTGTACATGCGCCGCGACTACCCGGAGCCGATCAACCCGCAAGAGCTGACGGACTACATCCGGGCGGCCGTCGCCGAGGGACCTGCAGGAGGAGCGTTGTGACTCGAGTACTGATGGTGCGTCATCGCAACCGTACGAATGCTGTGACCAGCGCAGTGACGCTCACGCATGCGCTGGCGGAGCGGGGGATTGAGGTCGTCGAGGATGCGTCCTCGGGTGGCATCGATTTGGTGCTGTCGATCGGTGGTGATGGCACGTTCCTCGTGGCCGCCTCGAGTGCACGCGCTCTGGGTGTGCCACTCCTCGGTGTCAATGCCGGGCACATGGGGTTCTTGACGGAGCTCGGTTCGACGGGCACGGGCGACCTCGCGCGCAAGATTGCCGAGGGGGACTTCACCGTCGAACGACGCATGACGTTGGACGTTACGATGGAGCGCTCGGACGGTTCGAGGGCCTCGGACTGGGCCCTCAACGAGGCTGTTATCATGCACACGGACGTCGCTCATCCGGTGCATTTTGCGCTGGTCGTCGATGGCCAGGAGGTGTCGACCTACGGTGCCGACGGCATGATCCTGTCAACTCCGACGGGTTCGACAGCTTATTCGTTTTCGGCGGGTGGCCCCGTCGTGTGGCCCGACACGGAGGCAATTGTCGTCGCCCCGCTGGCCGCGCATGGCCTGTTCACCCGCCCGCTCGTGGTGGGGCCCTCGGCCTGCGTGGAGATCGTTGTGCTCGATGACATGTGGACGGCTCCCGAAATGTGGTGCGATGGCTTGCGTCGGATGACTGTTCCGGCCGGGGCAGTGGTCCGCGCTCGCGTGGGTTCTTCGCCGGTGCAGCTGGTGCGTGTGGATGACACGCCCTTTTCGGCGCGCCTCGTGCGCAAGTTCAATCTTCCCGTGCGCGGGTGGAGGGATGGCCCGCGGTGATTGAGTCTCTCGATATCGCTAATCTCGGCGTGATCGCTTCTGCGCATGTCGAGATTGGAGGCGGTCTGGTCGTCGTGACGGGTGAGACGGGCGCGGGTAAGACGATGGTCTTGTCCTCCCTGCAGCTTCTGCTGGGGGCTCGCGCGGACGCGGCGCTCGTGCGCTCGGGTGCGGATCGTCTCTCAGTCGACGGTATTTTTTCGGTGACTGAGGAGGTGGCTGCCCGCGTCGAGGAAGCCGGTGGCGTCGTCGAGGGAGGCGAGCTGATCGTTGGACGCTCCGTGAGGGCGGCCGGCAGGTCGCGCGCGCACCTGGGTTCGCGGCCCGTTCCTGCCTCCGCGCTCTCTGAGATCGTCGGTTCGATGGTGACGATTCACGGTCAGGCCGATCAGGTTCGCCTGACGGGGGAAGCCGCCCAGCGCCGTGCTCTCGACCAGTTTGGTGGTACTGCGCACGCCGTCCTGGTGAAGGAATACCGCGAGGCTTTCCGCGCTGCTGTGGACGCGAAGCACCGCCTCGATGCGCTGCTTGGGGACGCGAGCGAACGCGAGGAGGAACTGGAGGATCTGCGCGCGGCCCTGGCTCAGATCGAGGCCTTGGATCCCCAGGTAGGTGAGGAGGAAGAGCTGGTTCGCGAGGCCTCACGCCTGACCAACGTCGAGGATCTGCGCGCGCTCATGGGCGTTGCACAGGGGTTCCTGAAGGGCGATGATCGCGGCGACTTTTCGGGGGCGGTCGAGTCCGCGCGCAGTGCCTACGCTCAGCTGGATGACGCCTCTCGCTTCGACGAGGCCGTGGCAGAGCTCGCTGGGCGGGCGCGCAGTCAGGCACTCGAATTGGATGCACTGGCAGACGACATCGCGGTCTACCTGTCCCGCTTGGACGCGGATCCGGAGCGCCTCGCGCAGATTCATGCGCGACGCGCAGCCATCAAGGATGTCCTGCGCGGGCGTGCGGCCGACGTTGAGTCTTTGCTGACCTGGGCGGATGACGCTCGAGCGCGCGTGGATGAGCTGTCTGCCCCGGCCTCGGACCCCGAGGTCGTTGAGCGCGAGCTGGCCGCGGCTCAGAGTCTCGTCCTCGATGTCGGTGCGCGCCTGACGAAGGCACGTACGCGCCTGGCCCGCGAGTTGGCTGCAGGCGTCAACGAGGAGCTCCACGCCCTCGCGATGCCCGACGCGACCCTTGACATCGACCTGGAGGCCACCAAGCCGACCTCGCACGGCTGCGAGACGGTTGTCTTCCGCCTCCAGCCGCACCCGCACGCGCCCGCGCGCCCGCTCGGCCAGGGTGCATCCGGCGGTGAACTCTCGCGCGTCATGCTTGCCCTGGAGCTGATGCTGGGGCGCACTGAGGCCTCGTCGACGTTTATCTTCGACGAGATCGACGCTGGTATCGGCGGGCAGACCGCAACGGAGGTTGGTGCGCGTCTGAAGCGTCTTGCCGCATCGCGCCAGGTCATCGTCGTCACCCACCTGGCTCAGGTCGCAGCCTTCGGCAACCAACACCTGGTCATCGAAAAGACTGATGGCACGACCAGCGTCCGCGAGGTGATAGGCGCGGAGCGCGAGGCCGAGCTGACCCGCATGATGGGTGGGGATCCGCACTCGCAGGCGGCGCGCCGCCACGCATCGCGCGTCCTGGCTTCCGCCGTGTCACAATCGCAGGGATGAGTGACACACGTTCAACAACAGCAAGTGCCCGGAGCGGGCGGGTTCGCATTGACGACCGGCCCAAGCACCTGGCGACGCGCCTTGAGACGGGCGACATCGCCGTCATCAACGTTGCCGACCTCGACAAGGATAGTGCCGCTGCGCTCGTGGCTGCTGGCCCCGTTGCAGTCCTCAACGCGCAGCCCTCGCTGACGGGGCGCACGGCCGCGTTGGGTCCACGGCTCATTCTTGATGCCGGTATCCTCCTCGTGGATGACCTGGGACAGGACATTATGTCCTTGCGCGAAGGACAGGAAGTGACGGTTACGGGCGGCAAAGTGCTGCTCGAAAGCACCGTTATCGCCACTGGTAAGCGGGTCGAGGACGAGGACCTCGAGATCGAGGTCGCTGACTCCGCAGCCCTCTTCGCAGGTTTTGAGGGCGCGATCGAGGACTATCTGGCGAAGGATGGAGCAACTGTCCTACGTGGTGAGGGTGTTCCTCAGCTGCACGAGCTCGGCAACCGTCCCATCCTGCTGGTGACTGATGCATCCGACGCTGCTGGTGAGCTGCGCGCGCTCGCGCGGTGGCGCGCCGAAGCGGCACCCTACGTCGTGGCGGTGGACGGGGGAGCGGACGTCGCCCTCAAAGCGCACCTGACGCTCGATGCTGTGATCGGGGACGCCGAACTCATGAGCGAGAAAGCGATCCGCAAGGCCAGCTCCTTCATCGTGCGCGTCGGCGGTGACGGCCTGGCTCCCGGCTCCGAGCGCCTAGATCGTATGGGCATCGTCTACGACTCTGTCGCGATGTCCGGAACGTCACTTGATGCCGCAATGGTCGTCGCAGCCCATTCGGATGCCAGTGCTGTCGTGACTGCCGGCGTCTCCTACGGAGAGGCCGAGCTGGTCGACGCAGGGCGTTCCCTCGTCGCCCCGGCCTTCTTCTCGCGCCTTGCGTGCGGCTCGCGCCTGATCGGAGCCCACGCCGTCGCTGCCACATTCCGTCCCCGCCCGCGCGGATGGACGCTCGTGATGCTTGCGGTCGTCGCAGTCATTCTCATGGGCGTCGCCCTGTGGTCCACCCCGTGGGGTAACGATCTGCTGTACCCGATCACGTCGCTCTTTACGTCGCTGCCGCATCTTGCTGGAGGAACCCAATGATTAACTTCCGTTACCACGTTGTCTCGATCATCGGGATCTTCATGGCGCTGGCCGTTGGCGTCGTCCTGGGGGCCGGGCCCCTGCAGCGCACGATCAATACGGGCATGAACCGCTCGTCGTCTGCGGCCGCCTCCGACCCGCAGCTAAGCGCACAGGCCGAAGCTGAAGCCGCGGGCCTCAAGGCCCTCGCGTCCTCGTCCCTGACCGGCTCACTGACCGGCACCCAGGTCGCGCTCGTTGTGCTACCCGGTGCCTCCGACGATGACGTGGCCGCTGTACGCTCCACGTTGACCGACGCGGGTGCGTCCGTCGTCGGCCGCGTGACGCTGACCGACAACTGGCAGTCCACCTCCATGAGCCAGTACCGTGCCACGCTGTCGACGTCGCTGGCCTCTCACCTTGAATCTGCCGCCGCTAAGACCGCCAGCGCCGATGGCGTCGTGGGCTACTCCATCGTCCAGGTCCTGACCTCGAGCGGCTCCGAGACCGACCTGCTGCGCCAGATCCTCACCGACAAGTCGACCCCGCTCATGATGATCGACGAGGATCCCGCCGGCAAGGCCACGACTCTCGTTGCTATCGGTGCGCGTGCACAGAGTGCGGCCACGGCCTCGTCCGCTCCTACGAGTCCTGACGCCTGGGTGGGCATGGCGCAGGCCGTCGGCTCCACCTCCGGTGTGGTCGTGGGTGATGCTTCCTCGCGCGACGCGATGATCTCCCGCATCCGCAGCGCCGGCACCGCCGTGACGACCGTCGATTCGGTGGGTACCACCCTCGCGACGGTCGATACCGCGCTCGCCCTGTCGACCAAGGCGACTGGAGCGCGCGCCTACGGCGTGGGTTCCGGCGCACAGTCTGTCATCCCGAGCAACAAGTAAAGCGCGTCACGACGCGATTTACTTCGTCGTCCCCCGCTGATCTGCCCAGGTCAGCGGGGGACGAGTCGTTCGTGCAGTGTTAAGCTGAAGTTCCATGGTGAGTACTTCAATGCGCACAGTGCGTGCGGAAAATTCCATGACCAAGCATATTTTCGTGACGGGTGGCGTCGTCTCTTCATTGGGCAAGGGCCTGACCGCCTCCAGCTTGGGGAGGCTCCTTCGTTCGCGGGGCCTGCACGTGGTCATGCAGAAGCTCGATCCCTACATCAACGTCGACCCCGGCACAATGAACCCCTTCCAGCACGGCGAGGTTTTTGTCACTGAGGATGGTGCGGAGACCGATCTGGATATTGGCCACTACGAGCGCTTCCTCGATGTGAACCTGTCGGGTGCCGCTAATGCGACCACCGGCCAGGTGTATTCCACGGTCATTGCCAAGGAGCGTCGCGGCGAATACCTGGGTGACACGGTTCAGGTTATTCCTCATATCACCGACGAAATCAAGAACGTCATGCGTCGTCAGGCTCAGCCCGATGAGAACGGTGAGCGTCCTGACGTCATCATCACGGAAATTGGTGGAACAGTTGGCGATATCGAATCGCAGCCGTTCCTCGAAGCAGCCCGTCAGGTGCGCCACGACCTCGGCCGCTCGAACGTTGCTTTCGTGCACGTGTCGCTGATTCCTTTCCTGCCCGCAGCCGGCGAACTGAAGACGAAGCCGACGCAGCATTCCGTCAGCGCACTGCGATCAATTGGCATCGCGCCGGACGCGCTCGTGCTGCGCACTGATCGTGCGCTACCCGAGGGAGTCAAGTCGAAGGTCGCTCTCATGTGCGATGTTGACCGCGAAGCGGTCATCGAATGCGCCGACGTTCCTTCCATCTACAACGTGCCGCTGACGCTGCATCGAGAGGGCCTCGACGCCTACCTCGTCCAGCGCCTCGGATTGTCCTTCCGCGATGTCGATTGGAAGGAATGGAAGGAACTTCTGGAGCGCGTGCATTCTCCTAAGCACCGCCTTGAGGTTGCCCTCGTCGGCAAGTACATCGACCTGCATGACGCGTATCTATCGGTGTCTGAGGCAATCAAGCACGGCGGTTTCGCGAACAACGCCCGAGTTGATATTCGCTGGGTTGCGTCGGATACGTGCGAGACGCCCGAAGGGGCTGCCCGCGAGCTCGCTGGCGTCGACGCGATTGTCGTCCCTGGAGGCTTCGGCATTCGTGGTATTGAAGGCAAGCTTGGCGCGTTGCGCTGGGCACGCGAGCATCGTGTTCCGACGCTGGGCCTGTGCCTGGGACTGCAGTGCATGGTCATTGAGGCTGCCCGACATCTCGCTGGCATCCCCGGTGCTTCGTCGACCGAAATGGATCCCGACACGACCGAGCCCGTCATTCATACGATGGCCGACCAGCATGAATTCGTTGATGGAGACGGTGATATGGGCGGAACAATGCGACTCGGTGCATACCCCGCACGGCTCGTTCCGAATTCGATTGTTGCCGCAGCCTATGGCACGACCGATGTGAGTGAGCGGCATCGTCACCGTTACGAGGTCAACAATGCCTACCGCGACCGCCTCGAACAGGCAGGCTTGAAGGTTTGCGGAACCTCTCCGGATGGCTCACTTGTTGAGTTCGTCGAGCTTGATTCGGCTCTGCACCCCTACTATGTTGCAACGCAGGCGCATCCGGAGTTTAAGAGTCGTCCGACGCGCCCGCATCCGCTGTTCGCGGGGCTGATTGAAGCTGCGTTGAAGCGTCACGTGGGACGTTACTCATCGCGCTCGGACGAGAAGGAATGAGAGACGACATGCATTTTTTGTCGAGCGAGCAGGTCCGCGCGATCGCTGACCAGCCGACCCCACACAAGGTCGCAGCGAGCGAGGTCGTGTGGAGCGGCCGTATCGTGGACATGGTGGAGGACCGTGTCGTGGTCGTGGAGGGTGAGGAACCCGTTGTCCGCCAGTACACCCGCCACCCCGGTGCCGTCGCTGTCGTCGTGATACGCGGCGAGGCCGGTGCCGAGGAAATTCTCCTCGAGCGCCAGTACCGACACCCGGTGCGCGCGTCGCTGTGGGAGATTCCCGCTGGACTGCTTGATATCCCCGGTGAGGATCCTCTGGTTGCAGCCGAGCGTGAACTTGCGGAAGAGGCGGACCTGAGCGCCGGGCGTTGGGACACGCTCGTTGACTTTTACACCTCGCCCGGCGGATCGACGGAGCCTATTCGCGTCTTCTTGGCACGAGACCTCGCACCCACGGGCACGACCTTTGAGCGCGAGGATGAGGAAGCAACCATGGAGTACGCGTGGGTCTCACTGACCGACGCCATGGAATGGGTGTTTGCCGGTCGCCTGCACAATCCTTCGACCGTCATCGGCATCATGGCTGCGCACGCCGCACGAGGCCGTGGCTGGCAAGGCCTGCGAGAGCCGGGGGCGCCCTGGCTTCGCTGATTGTCAGGTAATAGGCCATAAGTCCCTCGACATGTGGGTCGTGTAACACTCTGACATGCTTTTCGCAACGCCTCTTTATCCAAATTAGCGTAGACTTCTTCCCAGAGAAAAGCACGGATTGGGGGCGCGCGACTTGCGTGTCGGAGCGGAGGACAGGTGGCCGAAGAAGTAGACGCCACAACTCGTCAGCAGGTGCTCGATCTCATCGTCGAAAAGGGGCCGGTGACGGCCTCGGCGATCGCCAAGGTCCTCGGCCTGACGACGGCGGCCGTGCGCCGCCACATCACGCTGCTGCTGGAGTCCAAGGAGATCGCTGAGCACGAACCCGGTGCGCCTTCCAAGCGGGGGCGCGGGCGCCCCGCGCGTCACTACGTCGCCACCGAGCGGGCACACATCCACCTCGCCGACGGATACTCCGACTTGGCTTCCAAGGCACTGGGATACCTGGGGCAAGTCGGGGGTGAGGAGGCCGTCGAGTCTTTCGCAGCTGCGCGCTCGCGCGAGATCGAGCGCCGTTACGCGCCCATCGTGCGCGACGCGGGATCGGACCCTCGAGTCCGTGCTCAGGCGCTTGCCGACGCGCTTACGCAGGACGGGTACGCCGCGACAGTCCGAGACATTGGAGGTGGCACGCTGGCCGTTCAACTGTGCCAGGGTCACTGCCCAATCCAGAACGTAGCGGGGGACTTCCCTCAGCTGTGCGACGCCGAGACGATTGCCTTTGGCAAGCTGCTCGACGTGCACGTCCAGAGACTTTCCACGCTTGCGGGCGGGGGACACGTGTGCACCACCCACATCCCGGTGGGCATGCCCATCATCCGCCCGGGTGCGAGGAATGTGCGACGCAAGTAGCACACAGGTAAGAACGAGAGGTTGACACAACTATGACGCAGGCACCCGCCGTGGGCGCTGAAGACCGTCGTATGACCGATGACGAGATCATCGAGTCGATTGGCGGTTACGAATACGGTTGGCATGATTCCGACGACTACTCGAAGGATGTCCCTACCGGCATTAATGAAGAAATTGTCCGTTTTATTTCGGATGTCAAGGGCGAGCCGCAGTGGATGCGGGAGCGTCGCCTGAAGGCGCTGGATCTGTTCGAGCGCAAGCCGATGCCAGCGTGGGGTCCGGACCTCTCCCACGTTGACTTCGACGCTTTCAAGTACTACGTGCGTCCCACGGATCGACAGGTCAACGACTGGGAGGACCTGCCCGATGAAATCCGTGACACCTACGACCGCCTGGGTATCCCCGAAGCCGAGAAGGCCCGCCTGGTCTCCGGCGTCGCTGCCCAGTACGAGTCCGAGGTCGTCTACCAGCAGATCCAGGAAGACCTCGAGCGCCAGGGCGTCATTTTCACGGATACCGACACCGGTCTGCGTGAGTATCCCGAGATCTTCGAGGAATACTTCGGCAAGTGCGTGCCCGCGGGCGACAACAAGTTCTCCGCGCTGAACACGGCTGCATGGTCGGGTGGTTCCTTCGTGTACGTCCCCAAGGGAGTGCACGTGACCATCCCGCTTCAGGCCTACTTCCGTATCAACACGTCTGCGATGGGCCAGTTCGAGCGCACGCTCATCATTGCCGACGAGGGATCCTACGTCCACTACGTCGAAGGCTGCACCGCCCCGATTTACGACGAGAACTCTCTGCACTCCGGCGTCATTGAAATCTTCGTGAAGAAGGACGCACGCGTTCGCTACACGACAATCCAGAACTGGTCGACGAACGTCCTCAACCTGGTCACCCAGCGCGCTATCGTCGAAGAAGGCGGCACCATGGAATGGGTCGACGGCAACATGGGGGCCGCGATCACCATGAAGTACCCCGCCTGCTTCCTCATGGGCGAGCACGCCCGCGGCGAGACCCTGTCCATCGGCTTCGCTGGCCCCGGCCAGCAGCAGGACACCGGAGCCAAGATGGTGCACATGGCACCCCATACCTCGTCCTCCATCGTGTCGAAGTCCGTCTCGCGCGGCGGTGGCCGCACGTCCTACCGTGGCCTCGTCCAGGTCAATGCGCGTGCCCGTCACTCTAAGTCGAACGTGCTGTGCGATGCCCTGCTGGTGGACAAGATTTCGCGTACCGACACATACCCCTACGTGGATGTGCGCACCGATGACGTTGAGATGGGGCACGAAGCCACCGTCACCAAGGTGAGCGCCGATCAGCTCTTCTACCTCATGAGCCGAGGCCTCGACGAGAACGAGGCCATGGCGACGATCGTGCGTGGCTTCGTTGAGCCGATCGCCAAGGAGCTGCCCATGGAGTACGCCCTCGAGCTCAACCGCCTCATTGAACTGCAGATGGAAGGATCCGTCGGCTGATGACGACCCCCAACACTATTGCCGAGACCATGAACAAGGCCCACTCGCACGGGGGCGGCTCCGAGAAGGCGCACCCCTCGCGCGCCGACCGCCCGACCTCCTTCGAGCTGGACGACATTGCCGTGCCGCACGGCCGCGAAGAGGACTGGCGCTTCACCCCGATGCGTCGCATCGAGCGCCTGTTTGAACCCGCCAACTACGACGTGGGCGATGCCCCCGTCACGGTGGACGCTCCCACGCCGGTTACCGTCGAGACCGTCGCGCGTGATGACAAGCGCCTGGGCACCGTCCTGGCTCCCGGCGACCGCACCGCCGTCGTCGCCTGGAACGGCTTCGAGCAGGCGACAGTCGTTGAGATCCCGGCCGAAGCCGAGCTGGACGCTCCGGTGCGCATCAACGTTGCTAACGTCGAGGGCACCCGTGCGCAGCACCTCATGATTCGCGCAGGTGCTTTCTCCAAGGCCACCGTCATCCTCTCGCACGCCGACTCCGCGCAGGCCGCTCTGAACCAAACCGTCGAGGTCGAGACCGGTGATAGCGCGAACCTGACCGTCGTGTCGCTGCAGGAATGGGACGACACTGTCCTGCACGCCTCGAACCAGCGCCTGGCCCTGGGCCGCGACTCTAAACTCACCCACATCGTCGTCACCTTCGGCGGCGACCTTGTGCGTCTGTGCGCGGATACTGATTTCCGCGGTCCTGGCGCTGAGCTGACCATGCTCGGCATTTACTTCGTGGACGGCGGCCAGCACCTCGAGCACCGAGTGTTCGTTGACCACTCCCAGCCCAAGTGCTTCTCGCGCGTCACCTACAAGGGAGCCCTGCAGGGCAAGGACGCACACTCGGTGTGGATCGGCGACTGCCTGATCCGCGAGGCCGCCGACGGCACGGACACCTACGAGCTGAACCGTAACCTCGTGCTCACCGAAGGTGCCAAGGCCGACTCCGTGCCCAACCTCGAGATCGAGAACGGCGAAATTGAAGGTGCGGGCCACGCGTCCGCGACCGGTCGCTTCGACGACGAGCAGCTCTTCTACCTGATGAGCCGTGGTGTTCCTGAGCACGAGGCACGCCGCCTGGTCGTGCGCGGCTTCTTCGCCGAACTGATCAACCAGATCGGCGTCCCCGAGGTGGTCGACCACCTCATGGCAACCGTCGAGGCCGAGCTGGCCAAGTCCCGTAACAACTGAGCTGTAAGGAATACACATGTCGACTCTGCGTATTAAGGATCTGCACGTCTCCGTCGAGACCGCCGAGGGTCCCAAGGAAATCCTCAAGGGCGTCAACCTCACCATCAACTCCGGCGAAATCCACGCCATCATGGGTCCCAACGGCTCCGGTAAGTCCACCATGGCCTACGCCCTCGCCGGGCACCCCGACTACGAGATCACCTCCGGTGAAGCCTGGCTCGACGATCAGCTCATCACCGACATGAGCGTCGACGAGCGCGCCAAGGCTGGCCTGTTCCTGGCCATGCAGTACCCCGTCGAGGTTGCGGGCGTGTCCGTCTCCAACTTCCTGCGCACCGCCAAGACCGCTATCGATGGCAAGGCTCCCGCCCTGCGTACGTGGGTCAAGGAGATGAAGACCTCCATGGAAAACCTGCGCATGGACCCCGACTTCGCCGAGCGTGACGTCAACGTCGGCTTCTCCGGTGGCGAGAAGAAGCGCCTGGAGATCCTTCAGATGGAGCTGCTCAAGCCCTCCTTCGCCGTCCTCGACGAGACTGACTCCGGCCTTGACGTCGACGCACTGCGCATCGTCTCCGAGGGCGTCAACCGCGTCCACGGCGAGACCGGCTGCGGCGTCATGCTGATCACGCACTACACCCGCATCCTGCGCTACATCAAGCCCAGCCACGTTCACGTGTTCGTCGACGGCCACGTCGCCGCCCAGGGTGGCCCCGAGCTGGCCGACGAACTCGAAGAGAACGGCTACGACAAGTACCTGGGTCTCTGATACCCGTGTCCAAGGACTTCACCGCCGCCGAGCTCGACGCGATCCGATCAGACTTCCCGATCCTGAGTCGCGTCGGGCGCGGCAGGGCACCCATTGCGTACCTCGATGCGTCGGCGACCTCGCAAAAGCCTGAGGCCGTTATCAACGCCGAGGCTGACTTCTACCGACGCTCCAACGGTGCCGTCCACAGGGGCACGCACCTGCTGGGTGACGAAGCGACCGACGCCTTCGAGAGCGCGAGGGGCACCCTGGCCTCGTTCGTGGGTGCAAACCCGGACGAGATCGTGTGGACGAAGAACGCCACCGAGGCCATCAACCTGGTCGCCCTATCGATGGGCAACGCGTCCTGCGGCCTGGGCGGGGACGAGGCCGCGCCTATGCGCGTGGGACCCGGCGACCGCATCGTGTGTTCGCGCGCCGAGCACCACGCGAACATCGTTCCCTGGCAGCAACTGTGTGCGCGCACGGGCGCTGAACTGGCATGGCTCGACCTGACCCCGGACGGCCGCATCGACCTCGACACCCTGTCGGTCATCACGCCAAATACGCGCCTTGTGGCCTTCACACACGTCTCCAATGTGACGGGTGCCGTCTCCCCGGTCACCGCCATCACGGCTGCTGCGCGCGCGGTTGGCGCGCTCATCCTGCTGGACACCTGCCAGTCGAGCGCCCACATGGCTCTCGACCTGTCCACGCTGGATGTAGACTTCGCGGTCTTCTCTTCGCACAAGATGCTCGGACCCACGGGCGCGGGTGCGCTGTGGGGGCGGCGAACGCTGCTGGCTGCGATGCCTCCCGTCCTCACGGGCGGCTCCATGATCGAGTGGGTCACCATGGAGGAGTCCACCTTCATGGCACCGCCCGAGCGCTTCGAAGCGGGTTCCCAGCCCGTCGCACAGATCGCAGCCTGGGCTGAGGCGCTGCGCTACCTGGCTGGCCTCGACATGACCCGCGTCGAAGCCCACGAGCATGCGCTCACCCGCATGATGCTCGATGGCCTCTCCTCAATTGACGGCATCACCGTGCTGGGTCCCGCCTCGGACGTGGACCGCATCGGTGTCGTGGCCTTCGCCGTGGACGGCGTACACCCCCACGACGTCGGCCAGTTCATGGACTCGGTGGATGTCGCTGTTCGCGTCGGGCACCACTGCGCGATTCCGCTGCACACCTTCTTCCAGGTGCGCTCCTCGGCGCGCGCATCGGTGGCACCGACGACGACGCCCGAGGAAATTGAGCGTCTGGTGGATGGCTTGTCGAAGGTACGAGCCTTCTTCGGTCGGTAGAATCAGTGCGAGTCGTCGGATCCTTTGAGAAAGGTAGCTATGGGTAGTCTCGAGCAGTTGTATCAGCAGGTGATCTTGGACCATGCGCGTGAAAAGCACGGGGAGGGAGACCCCTCTGGGCAGGACGCGTCCTCTCACCAGGTGAATCCGACATGCGGCGACGAGGTCACTTTGGGCGTCACGCTGGACGGCGACTTCCTTGCATCAATGCAGTGGGATGGCGACGGTTGCTCGATCTCGCGCGCCTCGCTGTCCATGATGACCGACCTGACGGAGGGCAAGTCCGCTGAGGAGATCAGCCGCCTCTATCGGGACATGGAAGTCATGATGCATTCGCGTAACCTGGGCGTCGACGACGAGATCCTCGACGAGCTGGGTGATGCGGCCGCTTTGGAGTCCACGTCTCAGTTCGCGAACCGCGTCAAGTGCGCGCTGCTGGGCTGGTACGCCCTACGCGACGCGTTGGCCAAGTCCGGTATCGATATTTCCGCTGCGGGCGAGCCCGACGAGCAGTAAAGGAATCGCTATGAATAACCCGATGGCTCAGACTGAGCCTGTCGAGCAGCGCTTCGGCGTGCCCGCCTCGAACGAGGCGGCGCAGTCGCCCGAGGCCACCCGCCAGATTGACGGCACCGACGTCATCGAGCAGGGCACCCTCGCTGCTGAGAACGTCCTGGAGGCCCTCAAGGACGTTATCGACCCCGAACTGGGCATCAACATCGTTGACCTGGGTCTGGTCTACGGCGTCGTCATCGGTGCTGAGAACCAGGTACGCCTCGACATGACGCTGACGTCCGCGGCATGCCCGCTGACCGACGTGATCGAGCGCCAGGCGCAGACCATCCTGTCGGGAGTCACCGACGAGGTCCAGATCAACTGGGTGTGGATGCCGCCGTGGGGTCCTGACCGTATCACACCGGATGGTCGTGAGCAGTTGCGCGCAATCGGCTTCAACGTCTGAGATGCCTTTGCGCGCAGTGTCCCCGGAACCGCTCGGTTCCGGGGACACTCGTATGTAATCCCGCGGTCACTGGTCCCGCGCCTCCCGTTCTCTTCTGCGAGCGGCTCCAGTGTCGCGTGTCCCGTTCCCCATGATGGTCCGGTAACCTAATGTGCGTCACGGCATGAAGGAGAGGGGCAAAGCCCATGGAGATTCTCGACAACACCGAGGGCAAACGCCTGGTAGACGCCCTGCGTGCCAACCTCGATGACGAGGCGAAACTGTCGATTATCAGCGCGCACTTCAGCCTGTTCGCCTTTGGAGAGCTGCGCGAGGAGCTTGAACGCCTCGACTCCGTGCGTTTTCTGTTCAGTGAACCGACGTTTATTCAAGACATGGGATGGGTCGTGGGGGCACCGGAGTTTGATATCGCGCGACGTGCGCAGGGGGAGAGAGAAAAAGCGCTCGCTGACTCGTCCCTGGAACTCACGCTGCGCAACAAGCTCAGCCAGCGTGCTCTCGCGCGGGCGTGTGCATCCTGGCTGAGGGAGAAGGTGACGTTCCGCTCCGTGCAGCGCGAGCACATGCTTCAGTTGACGCCCAGTTACATCGTCGAGGACTCCGCCAAGAGTCCCCATCTGTTGACGGGACAGGGTGCCACCTTCACCCTTGAGGGACTGGGAGTTGAGCGTCGTCCGGATACGCTGACGATGATGACCCATTGTGCGGGGGATGAGGCCAAGGCACAGGTTGAATTTCTTATGGCGACATTCGAGTCCGTGTGGGCCGATGATACAAAGACCTGTGATGTCACTGAGCAGATTGCTCACCAGGTGGAGGCTCTCTACACAGAGAACGCTCCTGAGTTCATCTATTTCCTGACCCTGTACCACATCTTTCGGCGGTTCCTCCTGGAGAACCAGGATCACAATCCACGTGAAGACACCGGTTTTTTCGAGTCGGTGATCTGGGGCAAACTCTACGATTTTCAGAAGGACGCCGTTATCGGGGCGATTCGTAAGTTGGAAAAGTATAACGGCTGCATCATCGCCGACAGCGTTGGCCTGGGCAAGACATTCGAAGCGCTCGCCGTCATTAAGTACTACCAGCAGCTCAACAAGAACGTATTGGTACTGTGTCCGAAGCGCCTGCGTGAGAACTGGACGCTGTGGACGCAGACGAGCGATGAACGTAATCCCTTGGCTGCGGACCGATTCGCCTACAAGGTGTTGAACCACACGGACCTGTCGCGTCGCCGTGGCAAGAGTGGGGACATCGACCTGGAACACCTGCAGTGGGGGACATTCGATCTGGTTGTCATCGATGAGAGCCACAACTTCCGCAATAGGAGTGTGACCGGGGCGAGCACGAATCGTTACACGCGCCTGATGAACGAGGTGATCCGGGCTAACGGACGCACGAAGGTGCTCATGCTGTCGGCGACCCCGATCAATAATCGTCTCACCGACCTGCGTAACCAGATTGAGCTCATCACGGAGGGTCGCGATGATTACCTCGAGAAGACCGATGGCATCGTTTCCATCGATGCGGTGATGCGACTGGCACAAAAGCGCTTCAACCTGTGGAGTTCGCAGGCGCATGGACGTCACACGACGGAGAGCTTCGCCGAGTACGTCAACGCGGACTATTTTGCGCTCCTCGACGCCCTGACGATTGCGCGTAGCCGCAAGCATGTGGCGAAATACTACGGCACCGAGACGGGGACATTCCCCACCCGCCTCACTCCGCGCAATGTCCAGGTGCCCATTGATTCACGCGGCGAGCTGCCTCCCATCGGGCAGCTCTACGATATGATCAGCGATCTGAGTTTCGCCCAGTATCAGCTTTTGTCCTACGTGCGTGAGGATGCGCGGCCTGCCTACGAGGCCGACTACCGAGAGGGTTTCGGCAATGATTTCGGCAGTGAGCTGCATCGTACGAATGCGGTCGCCGCGCTGATGCGTGTGAACCTCCTCAAGCGCATGGAGTCTTCCGTGAGCGCTTTCCATTCGACACTGGACCGCGTGCGCAGTTCTTGCGCCGACATCCTGGATCGACTCGCGGCGCTTGACGCGCGCGATGCTGTCGATTCTGTAGCAGTGGGATACGGGATTGAGGGCCTTGAGGACGGCCTCGATGACCGAGATGCTGAGATGTTCGAGGTCGGGGCGCAGATCCGCGTCGACTTGCGCGATGTGGACCGCGAGGCTCTGTCCGTGGACCTCGTACGCGACATTGCGATTCTCGACGAACTGGTTGGTTACGCCCGGGCAGTGACCCCGGATCGTGATGCCAAGCTCGGCGCGTTACGGACACTGATCGCGGAGAAGACCGGAGCCGGCCAGATTAACTCGGGTAACAGAAAAGTACTCGTCTTCAGCGCTTTCGCTGACACCGTTACCTATCTCTATGACCAGTTGGCACCGGATCTGCAACGGAGCCACGGCCTGACGTGCGCGCAAGTGACAGGCACTCGCAATCGAGTCACGGGAAAGCGCCGGGCGCGTGGTGGCTTCGAGGATATCCTCGGTCGTTTCTCGCCGCGTTCGAAGGAAACCAATGCCCTCGCGGACCGTGAGGGCGAGATCGACATCGTCTTCGCAACGGATTGCATCTCGGAGGGGCAGAACCTCCAGGACTGCGATTGCGTGGTCAATTACGATGTGCACTGGAACCCGGTTCGTATCGTGCAGCGTTTCGGCCGCGTCGACCGCCTGGGCTCGACGAATGAGCATATCCAGATGGTGACCTTCTGGCCGGACGTCGACCTGGAGTCCTACATCAATCTTGAGTCGCGTGTGAAGTCACGCATGGCTCTGGGCGATGCGAGTGCCTCCGGCGAGGAGAATCTGCTCACCCCATCGGAGGATATGAACGACCTGGAGTATCGCTCGGATCAGTTGCGCACACTGCGCAGTGAGACTCTTGACCTCGAAGACATACGGCGGGGAATGTCGATCACGGATTTTGCGTTGGATGATTTCCGAATCGAGTTGGAGCGCTACATGAACGCGAACCCGGGCACACTGGAAGGCGCGCCAACGGGCTTGCACGCGGTCGTGTCAATTCCGGATGACCTGCGCTCTCACGTGAGTCCGGGAGTGATCTTCTGTCTCGAACAGCGTGCAGGTGGTAGTGACGCCAGCCGTGCAAACGCTCCGCTCTCTCTTATTTACGTGCCGCGGGACGCAGCAGGCGCGCGGACACTATCCAACCCAACGCGTTCCCTGGACCTGCTCAGGCGGCTGTGCGAGGAACACCATGAGCCACTGGATGCCCTGTGCGCGCAATTCAACCGAGCCACACGTGATGGTGAGAACATGAGCGAGTACTCGGCGCTGCTGACCGAGGCCGTCGCAGCGGCGATCAGGCAGGGAGAAGAAGCAACCCTCGAATCGCTGTTCACGCCGGGAATGATTGCCCAAGGAGCCTCGTCAGAAGTAGACTTCTCCCTGGTGAGCTTTGTGGTGCTCCTGTGAGTTCCATCGACTGGGGGTCGACACTGGCCCTGCCGCCCGGCGTCCGTCGCTTCGAGCGCACGATTCCCACAGATGTGCTGCTGCGCGAGGTGGACCTGACGCGCACGCAGCGCGAGGGCCTGGGCAAGATTGAGGGGCTGACTCTCCTGGGAGTCGCACAGGAGACCACGACTCGCATTCCCGCGACAGCCGCGACGAATCGTCGTATCGATGCGGTGTTATTCTTGCGTGCATCCCTCGGAAAGACGCGAGCGTTCGAGTCGACTGCCGCTCTTGTGCACGGCTGCTTCCCGCATCCATCACTCCTGATCCAGGAAAACGCCCGTGGCGACGCCTGTCTGTCTGCAGCGCTCACGTCGCGCCGGAAGCGTGCGACGGGATTGACCGTCGACGCCATGGAGGTGGACAGCAGCATCGGTGTGTGGCGGCGCACGGAGCAGGGGAAGGCCTTCCTGTCCTCGCTGGCTTTCGACACCCTTGATCAGCGTTCGCTGGCTCATATGATCGAGGACATCATGGCGCGAATCCGCTTGGCCCGTGTCGCTCGCCTTGCTGGCTTTTATCCGGATCCGAGTCTGTGCCGGACCTCGGACGTGGTGGCGTTGATTGAGCGCTTGCTCGAGTGCCAGAGCAGGCAGGATCGACTGCGTGCCCAGTGGAAGGCACACGGAACCACGCAACGCGAACGCCTACAGCTACGAATTCCCCTCAGCGAGGCGATCAATCAGACGAAGACAGCGATCAACGAGCTGACGAGGTATTGCGGCCGTTGACGCTTGCTCAGCGCCCGAGCTTCTCGCGCACGACCTGGGCGACCTTGCGGCGCAGGATCTTGCCCATCGGGTTGCGCGGCAGCTCCGCGATGAACACGATCTGGCGGGGGAGTGCGTAGTGAGCAATGGACTTTTCGGCCCACTGCCGCACCTGCTCCAGCGTGAGGCGCTGGGCACCTTCCTCCATGATGATAGCGGCGGTGACCTCTTCGGTGGCGTCCGCGACGGGCACACCGACGACGGCGACATCCGCGACGCCCGGTAGTGAGCGGATTGCCGCTTCGACCTGGGAGGGATAGACGTTGAAGCCGCCCGACAGGATCAGTTCCTTCTTGCGGTCGGCCATGGAGATGAAGCCGTCGGCGTTGACGCCGATGTCGCCGGTCTTGAACCAGCCTTCCGACGTGAAGACGCGCGCGGTTTCCTCGGGTGCGTTGAGGTAGCCGTCAAAGACCTGAGGGCCTCGCACGATGATTTCGCCGGGCTGCCCGTCCTCGACGTCGAGAGTATCGTCCTGCAAAGAGACCAGGCGCAGCTGCGTGGAGGGGAAGGGGACGCCAAGCACGCCGTGACGGCGTTTGGCGGACAGAGGAGCGCCGGTGAGTACGGGAGCGGTTTCGGATAGGCCGTAGCCCTCGACGATGAGGCCGCCCGTGGTGGCCTCCCAGTCATCCGCGAGCGCGGTCGACAGTGGCATGGCACCGGCTACCGAGTATCGAATGGATGAGAGATCGGTGCCGGTCTCCTTAGCGCGCGCCAGGATGCGTTCGAACATGGGCGGCACGCCCACGAAGAAGGTGACGGGTCGGCGCTTGTGCGCCTCGAGGGCCATCTGTGCGTCAAACTTTGGCAGCAACACCTGGGTGGCTGCCTTGCGCACGGACGCACACAGGAAGAAGGTCAGGCCGAAGGCATGGAAGTAGGGGAGCAGTGAGAAGAAGGTCTCGGCCCCTTCGTGCAGCTTCCACACCCAGAACATGCACTGGTTGACATTGACACCGATATTGCGGTGGGTGAGGGGCGCGGACTTGGGTACGCCGTTCGTCCCCGACGTGTGCAAGATGACGGCACGGTCACCGGGTGAGGGCAGCGGGTGGTCGGCGTCGATGGGGCTTGACGAGGCCGTGGCGCGGTCCCAGGAGATGGCACCCTTGGGCGCGGGGCCGCGCAGTTGCGCGCGCATCTGGCGGGCGCGAGGCACCGGCAGGCTCAGGAGGAAACGCTGCGAGGCGGGCATGCCGTGCGAAATGTCGACCGTGAACACCGTGTTGAGACGATCCAGGGGAAAGGACTCCACGCACTTTTCCCAGACGATGGCGACCCGGCCACCGTGGCGCTCCAGCTGGCCCGCGATCTCGGCGGCCGGTGCCAGCGGGTTGTGCTGGGCGGCCACCGCTCCGATGCGCATGCACGCGTAGAAGGCGACGAACGCCTGCGGGCAGTTCGGCAGCGAAATCGCCACCGTGTCCCCAGCACGTACCCCGGCCTCGTGCAAGACGCGCGCAGCGCGCAGCACCTGGTCACGAACCTGCGCGTAGGTCGTCGTGGCACCGAAGTAATCGAGCGCCACGCGATCCGGGTACAGGCGGGCCGCGGTGTCGAGCAGCTCGTAGAGGGACGTGTCCGGCACGGGCACCTCGTAGGGCACTGCGTCGTAAAAGTCGTGTGCCTGGCTGACGATACTCCGTGTCATGACATCCTCCTGTGATCGGTCTTAACAAGTCTACCGGCGCGCACAACGAGGGTCATACGCGGGGAACATCCCACGTGTTGCACGTCGCAATGCTGCCGGAGTCCAGGCCGGTCTGCAGCCACGTCGCGCGCTGCTGTGCGCTGCCGTGCGTCCAGGATTCGGAGTTCGTCGTCCCCTGGTACTTCGTCTGCAGGCGGTCGTCGCCAATGGCCTCGGCCGTCTGGAGGGCGCCCATGATCTGGTCGGACGTCGGGGTCTGGAGGTAGGGGGTGCCCGTCGAAGGATCGGGGGTGGTGGACGCCCAGTGCATCCACACGCCCGCATAGCAGTCAGCCTGCAATTCGGAGCGAACGCCCGCCCCCTGCGAGCCGGTCTCGCGCGTGTTGTACGTGCGGAAGACACCTTGCAGGTTCTGAATGTGGTGGCCCCACTCGTGGGCGACCACGTACTCCTGTGCGAGCACCGAGTCCGAGGCACCGTACTGAGTCACCATCTCATCAAAGAAACCGAGATCCAGGTACACCGTCGAGTCGCCCGGGCAGTAGAAGGGACCCACCGCGCTCGTCGCCGAGCCGCACGCGGTTGACACACTGTTCGTGAAGATCTGGAAATCGGGGAGTTCGTAGGAAACTCCCGTATGCTGATCGGCCAGCTGAGTCTTCCACACCTCGTCCAGGGACTGCGCGGTGGCCACCATGCGGCACTCCACGCGCTCGTTCGCGTCCGCGCCCGTTTGGCACGTCGACACGTCGACCGACGAGGAGGACGAGGACGACGAGGGGGCCTGGGAGGAGATGAGGCTGGTCAGGTCGATGCCCGTGAGGTAGGAGAACCCCAGGATCAGCAGGACTCCAAGGATTGAGCCGCCACCGGCACCAGCGATCTTCCGGCCAGCGCCGGAGGTACTCACACGCGAAGGATCCAGGTGGATATTGTCGTTGAAACTCATCGGTACTCCTTCTTGTCAGGGACGCCGCCCGGCCTGATAACGGCCCAGCATATCGGAACGGAACGCCTCGAAGCAGCCGTCCTCGATGGAGGCGCGGATAGCGTCCACCAGTCGCAGCGTAAACCACTCGTTGTGGATGGTCGCCAGCGTAGAGGACAGAATCTCCTTCGCCTTGAACAAGTGATGGACGTAGGCGCGCGTGTAATGCGTGCAGGTGTAGCACTCGCAGCCCTCGACGAGGGGTGTGAAATCACGCTTGAAACGCGCATTCGTGATATTGAAGCGCCCATCGGGCGTGTAGATCGCCGCGTTTCGTGCCACTCGCGAGGGGTTAACACAGTCAAAGGTGTCGGCACCGGCTGCTACACCTGCGAAGAGATCCTCGGGCTCGGAGATACCCAGCAGGTGGCGGGGACGGTCCTCACCCAGTTCCTCGCACACCCACGACACGATCGTGCCCAGGTTCTCCTTCTCGAGCGCTCCGCCCACGCCGAAGCCGTCGAAGCGCTGGCCGTCCACCTCCATGTCGGCCATCGTGCGCGCTGCCTGGCGACGTAGGTCCTCCCACTGGGCGCCCTGGATAACGCCCCACAGCTGCTGGTAGGGCTTGTGGGAACGCTCCTGCGTGAGGCGCTTGTGCTCGGCCAGACACCGCGCGGCCCACGCGTGCGTGCGCTCGAGCGACTCGACCTGGTAGCCACGCGGGTGCAGCAGGGACGTCAGCTCGTCGAAAGCGAACATGATATCGGCACCCAGCTGATGCTGAATACCCATCGACACTTCGGGGTTGAAACGATGCTTCGTGCCATCGATGTGGCTGGAGAACACGACGCCATCGTCATCAACAACAGCATTTGACGCTTTGATCGCCTGCATCTGGACAGCCGGGTCGTTGGGGTCGGCCTTGCCGGAAAACTCCTGGGAGAGAACCTTCTTGAAACCCGCACCCAGAGACAGCACCTGGAAGCCCCCCGAGTCCGTGTACGTCGGACCCGCCCAGTTCATGAAAGACGCAAAGCCGCCGGCGTCGTCCACAATGTCGGAACCCGGCTGGAGGTAGAGATGATAGGCGTTGGCCAGGACGGCCTGTGCACCGAGGCTACGCACCATCTCCGGAGTCAGTGCCTTCACGTTCGCCTTCGTGCCCACGGGAATGAACGCCGGGGTACGGATCACGCCATGCGCGGTGTGGATGACACCGGTGCGCCCGAGGCCGCGGTCGGCACCCAGGCGAGTGCCGACCTCGAACCCGCGGTCGGGGCAGTGGGTTCCCGACGAGGCCGTGGCGTCGAAGGGCGCACACTCCTCGGGGGAAGGAGCACTCAGCCAGTTCGCGTTCATCGATCAAACACCTCGTCTTTCTTCAAGCCTTCAACGCGGCGGATGGCAGCGATCACGGGATAGGTCACGGGCAGGAGGACGACTTCGAGGAGGACCTTGTAGAAGTAGCCGGTGACCGTGTAGTTAACGAAGTTACCGAACGTCATTTGCCCGTAGAACAGAATCGTGCAGAACAGGATCGTATCCGCGGCCTCACCGACGATCGTCGAGCCGATCAGGCGCGCCCACAAGTGCTTGGTACCCCAGCGGCGACGGATCCACACGAGCACGTAGGAGTTGAGGAGCTGCCCGGCCAAGTAACCCGCGAGCGACGCGACAACCGCACGCCATACGACGCCCAGGACCGCCGCGAAAGCCTCCTGGTTCTCGTAGTCGGGTGCCGGAGGCAAATACTGGACGATGAAGAAAGTGAGCGAAGCCAGGAACGAGGCCACGAAGCCCATGACGATGACCCGCCGCGCGCGGGCAAAACCATACACCTCGGAGAGCACATCACCGATGATGTAGGTCAGAGGGAAGAGAATTGCGCCCCCATCGAAAATCAAATAATGGGTGGAAGAACCCACCATAAACGCCTTCGTCGCGGCGATATTAGAAATAAGGAGCAACGCGACGAACGCGACCGAAATGATGTCGAGGGCGCGCGCGGGGCGCGCCGATCCAGACGGGACCGGGCTATCTGACATGGGTAGAATCCTCACAATGCCGAGATGGAATGGTTATATACACCACCCATTGTGCCCGCAATTGCTGCAAGGTGGGACAACAGGACGGGTCATCGGCCGGGTTGATTCGCCCACAACCGCCCCTCCCTCTACTCTTGGAGCGTGATTAACGTCCAGGACTTCTCTCTGCGAATCGGTGCCCGCGAACTCGTCAACCACGTATCCTTCCGGATCGACAAAGGCATGTGCATCGGCCTCGTCGGACGCAACGGTGCCGGCAAGACCACGACGATGCGTCTCCTCGCCGGAGAAGCCGACCGTGGGGGAGCGGCCGAGTACACCGGCACCATCAGCTCCAACGGCACCGTCGGCTACCTCGCGCAGGACACCCAGGTTGGTGACCCGGAGATGAAGGCTCGCGACCGCATCATCTCCGTGCGCGGCATCGACTCGATCATCGCGCGCATTCGCAAGGCCGAGCACGAGATGTCCACGACCGAGGGCGCTCGCCAGCAGCGGGCCATGGAACGCTACGTCAAGCTCGACCAGCAGTTCACCAACTCCGGTGGATGGGCCGCCAACGCCGAGGCTGCGCAAATCGCGCACTCCCTCGGCCTTGAAGACCGCGTCCTCGACCAGAGGCTCGACACGCTCTCGGGCGGTCAGCGCCGCCGCGTCGAACTCGCCCGCGTGCTCTTCTCCAACGCGGATGTGCTCCTCCTCGATGAGCCGACCAACCACCTCGACCACGACTCGATCATGTGGCTGCGCGACTGGATCAAGACCTTCCCCGGCGGCGTCATGATCATCTCCCACGACGTTAAGCTCCTGGGCGACACCGTCAACCAGGTCTTTTACCTGGATGCCAACCGCGCTCACGTCGACATCTATCACCTGGGGTGGGACGCCTACCTCAAGCAGCGCGAGGAAGACGAGCGCCGCCGCCGCAAGGAACGCGCCAACGCCCTGAAGAAAGCCGAACACCTCAAGGCCCAGGGCGAAAAGATGCGTGCCAAGGCCACCAAAGCCGTCGCCGCCCAGCAAATGCTGCGCCGCGCCGAAGAACTCTTCGCCCAGGCGGGAGGGGAGATCGTCCAAGAAAAGGTCGCGCGCCTGCGCTTCCCCGACCCCGCTCCCTCCGGGCGCGTCCCCCTCACCGCCGAAGGCCTCTCCAAGTCCTACGGATCCCTCGAAGTCTTCACCGGCGTGGACCTGGCCATCGACCGCGGCTCCAAGGTCGTCGTGCTTGGCCTGAATGGTGCCGGTAAGACGACGCTGCTGCGCCTCCTGTCCGGCATCGAGAAACCCGACTCGGGGCGCGTCGTGCCCGGACACGGCCTCAAACTCGGCTACTACGCCCAGGAACACGAAACCCTCGACGACACTCGGACGATCCGCGAGAACATGGCCGAGGCCGCACCCACCCTCGACGACACACACGTGCGCAACATCCTCGGCCAGTTCCTCTTCCAAGGCGACGACGTCGACAAGCCCGTGTCCGTCCTATCAGGCGGAGAAAAGACCCGACTCGCCCTGGCCACCCTCGTCGTCTCCGGTGCCAACGTCCTGCTCCTCGACGAACCCACCAACAACCTCGATCCCGCCTCACGTGAAGAAATCCTCGCCGCCCTGCGCGACTACGAAGGAGCCGTCATCCTCGTCACCCACGATCCCGGTGCCGTCACCGCCCTCAACCCGCAGCGCGTCCTGCTCCTTCCCGACGCCGACGAGGACCTCTGGGACGACAGCTACCTCGACCTGGTGACGCTCACCTGACCTCATCGCGAGCCGTCGCATACCCACTAACCGCGCGCGATCCCCTCAGCCCAGGCGCACCCGCCGTGCCCGAAGGCACCCACGACAAAGGCCGGGACTGGAATGAACCAGCCCCGGCCTCGTCGAATAACTCAGAGAACCTTGGAGAAGAACTCCTTGGTGCGATCCTCCTGCGGATTATCGATCACGTCGGCGGGAGCACCCGCCTCGACGATCACGCCGCCGTCCATAAAGACCACCTGATCGGCGACCTCTCGGGCAAACCCGATCTCGTGAGTGACCACGGCCATCGTCATGCCCGACGCCGCCAGATCCTTCATGACCTGAAGAACCTCGCCGACCAGCTCGGGGTCGAGCGCGGACGTCGGCTCATCGAACAGCATGATCTCCGGATCCATGGCCAGCGCGCGAGCAATCGCGACGCGCTGCTGCTGGCCACCCGAGAGCTCAGCGGGGTAGTGGTCCGCGCGATCCGCCAGCCCCACCCGGTCGAGCAGCTCAAGAGCCTGTGCGCGGGCCTCCTTCTTCGAACGCTTGAGCACCTGAACCGGTGCCTCCATGACGTTCTCCAGAGCCGTCATGTGCGGGAAGAGATTGAAGCGCTGAAACACCATGCCAATGTGGGAGCGTTGCGCCGCAATCACCCTGTCACGGCGCTCGTGCAGGACACCCTTGGAGTCCACACGGTAGCCCAGCATGTGACCATCGACGTACACACGGCCCGCACTGATGTCCTCCAGCATGTTCAGACAGCGCAGCAGGGTGGACTTACCCGAACCCGAGGGACCCAGGATGACGCACACCTCACCGGCAGCAATATCCAGATCGATGCCGCGCAGCACGTGCAGATCACCGAAAAACTTATGGACTCCGCGCACCGCCACCATGGGCGTCGTGCCGGTCGCCGTCTCCAGATCCGTACCCGTCATGGTGTCACATCCATAAACTTGAGCTTGCCATTCATCTCTTTGTCCTCATCCGAGGCCGTGTCGCCCGAGGCGCTTTGCCCGCCCGTGTTATCGCGCCGCTCGAAGCCCTTCGCGAAGTGCTTCTCGATGATCGACTGGATCCACATGAGCAGACTTGTGATCACCAGATACCAGATGGCCGCGGCGATCAGGAGAGGCACCGGGGCAAACGTCGCCTGGCCGCGCTGACGCGCGATGAACGTCAGCTCCAGCGTGAAGGGGATTGCTGAGACAAGCGACGTGGTCTTGAGCATCGAAATCGTCTCGTTGCCGATCGGTGGGACGATCACGCGCATCGCCTGTGGCAGGATAATCCTGCGGAAGATCGTCGCCCGCGGCATGCCCAGGGCCGTCGCCGCCTCCCACTGGCCCTTCGAGACACTCAGCAGACCGGCACGCATGATCTCTGCCAGGTACGCGCCCTCATTCAGACCCAGACCCAGGAACGCCATCCAGAACGGCGTGAAGTAGGTGGCCGTATCGAAGCTGACCTCCCAGCCGAACATCGAACCCAGGAACGGAACGCCAAACGACAGCGACGGGTAGAGCGTGGGCAGCAGCGACCAGAAGATCAGCTGCGTGTAGATAGGCGTACCCCGGAAGAACCAGATGTAGGCCATCGCCACCCAGCGCAACACCGGGTTGACCGACTGACGCATGATCGCCATCGTGATTGCCAGCACCGTGCCGATCACCATTGCGAGAACCGTCAGGATGATCGTGAAGGCCACGCCCTGCATGAGGGACTGGGAGAACAACCACTGGAACACGACGTTCCACTGGTAGTTCTTGTTGGTGACCAGGCCGTGGATGGCCATCGCCGCGAGGATCGCGACGATGATCGCGCTGACCCACCTCCCCGGCTTGGGAACGGGTTTGGCGTTAATGAGTTCAACGCCGTCTTTCATGGTGTCCATACAAACCTCATTCGGTGGTAGCCGGGTTGAGATCAGCCGTCGTCAGAGCGGCGTCCTGCGCGCCGTAGTGGCCCAGGATGTCCTTCAGATAGCCGTTGTCCATCAGGTACTGCATGGCCTTCTGGACCGCCTCAGTCAGCTGGGCGTCGTTCTTGTTGACGGCGATGCCCTGGGGAGCGGACTCGACGACCTCGCCTACCTGCTCCATCTGGCCGCCTGAGAGAGTGACGGTGTAGCCGATGACCGTGGAGTCAGCGAAGGTCGCGTCGTACTGCCCTCCGGTGACCTTGGGTGTGATGTCAGTCTGCTGGTCGTGCGGCATGATCGTGATCTTGTCCAAACCGTCGGCCACGCACTGTGCCGACAGTTCGGTCGCGTAGTCTTCCTGCGCGGTTCCGGTCTGGACGCCGATGGTGGTTCCGCACGGGTTAGTCGGGTCGAAGTTCTTGGGGTTGCCCGCGGCGACACCGAAGGCGGAGCCGACCTCGACGTAGGAAATCATGTTGGTCTGTGCTTCACGCTCGGAAGTGATCGTAAAGGAGGAAATACCCACGTCGAACTTGGTGCCCAGCGCGGGAATAATCGTGGGGAACTCCGCGTGGTTTGTGGTGCCGTCGTTCAGACCCATCACCTTAGCGAGTGCCTTGTTGATATCCACGTCGTAGCCCTGCGCGGTCTGCAGATCGTCGGCCAGGAACTCTGCCGGCGCGTAGTCGGCCGAGGCACCATTGCGCAGGATGCCTCGTGCCTTGACCTCAGCGGGGACCAGGGCGGCGATCTCTTCGTCCGTGGGGATTTGGGAGACGTCGTACGAGGTCGTGGCCGCGCTCGTGCCGGCCGCGCTCGTGCCGGCGTTCGATCCATTGGAGGACGAGGTCGGGTCCGCGCAGGCGGCCAGGGGCAGTACTGCTGCGGCTGCGAGTGCGATGAGAGCGTGTGCCTTCGTGATGGTCATGATGTGCCTTCCGATGGGATGGGGGCCGTCTGCCCCGCTGTTGCTATCATTATGCACCTATATGCATAACAATGCATATTATGCGTTGAGTGTCACGTCGTCAGCCGACCGATGGATTGAGCTGGGCGGTGGTAAGTGTCGCGCTGTCTGCGCCGTAGTGAGCCAGGATATCCTTCAGGTAGCCATTATCCATGAGGTACTGCATAGCCTTCTGGACTGCCTCGGTCAGCTCTGCGTCATCCTTGTTGATGGCGATCCCCTGGGGGGCGGATTCAAACGTCTCTCCGAGTTGTTCGATCTTGCCATCTGAACCTGCAGCGGTGTAGCCAATCACGGTCGAATCGGCCAGGGTGGCGTCGTACTGGCCGCTGATGATCTTCGTGGCGATATCGGTTTGCAGCTCGTGTGGCATAACGGTGATCTTCCCCTTTCCGTCAGCTTCGCACTGCTTCGACAGCTCTTCCGCATAGGTTTCCTGTGCGGTGCCTGTTTGAACGGCGACGGTCGTGCCGCAGGGGTTGGAGGTGTCGAAGTTCTTCGGGTTGCCGGTCGCGACGCCCCATGCGGATCCCACATTCAGATAGGAGACCATGTTGACCTGTTGCTCTCGCTCCGAGGTGATCGTGAAGGAGGAGAGGCCGACATCGAACTTCGTGCCAAGGGCGGGGATAATCGTGGGGAATTCGGCGTGATGCGTGCTGCCCTCCTTGAGGCCCATCACCTTGGCCAGTGCCTTGTTGATGTCGATGTCGTAGCCGACGGGGGTTTGTCCGTCGGTGGCCATGTACTCGGCCGGAGCGTAACCCGTCGAAGCGCCGTTGCGCAGTGTTCCCCGTTTCTTGACATCCTCCGGAACCAGCGCGGCGATGTCGGCGTCGGTGGGGATCTGGGAGACATCGTAGGCCGTGGTGTTCGACGAGGCAGCGGCGTTGCTCTGCGCGCCACTTGTCGAGTTTGTCATCGGGTCGGCGCAGGCGGTGAGAGTGACCACCATCGTCGCCATGGTTAGGGCTGCGAGAATCTTCGTTGTGTGCATGGTTATGTTCCTTGGTATCTGTATTGCTGGCGGTCAGTGATACTGTTTATGCAAACAGACGCATACTATGCATGTCCATCGAGTCTCACATCCTGGATGCAAAAGTGGGCGAGCACATAGTGCTCGCCCACTTGACTGTGTGACTCAGTTGCCGCGCAGTCCGCGCCTCGACGTGCCGCGGACCCTCAGCGGATCGATGCCCTTAGGGATCGGCGGCTCGCCCGAACGTAGTGCATTGATGCGCGCTGACACCTGGGGGACCTCCTCGGCCGTGAGGACATTCTTTAGCTTACGCAGCGCGCTCTGCAGGTCCTTGAGGGGAATCTGCCCCTCGTCGCGGCCAACCTGGATCTGGTGGACGGGAACGTTACGCATGATCTTGGTGATGCGCTTGGACTCTGCGGACAGCAGTGGGCGCACACGAGAGGCCGGACCCTCAGAGATGAGAACGACGCCGGGGCGACCGACGATGCGCCACACAAGATCCTGTTCGCGCGTGAAAGCGACGGGCTGCTCGGGGATAATCCAGCCGCGCTGAATCTGCGAGAGTGCAACCTTGATGGCACCGGTGGTTTCCTCGACCTGTGCGTACAGCGCGCGGCGTGCCAGGAAGCTGAGAAGGGCAAGTGCCGCGGTGATGGACCCCATGATGCCGACAATGAGCCAGCCAATCCAGGAGGTGTTCGTCAGGAACGCCAACAGCATGAACGCGGCGATGACGAGTGCGGCGGTTCCCAGGAGCATCCACGGGAGTGCCGGATATGTGCGTGCGGTCAGTCGGTATGCGTCGAGGATGTTCTGATAGAAGCGCCTCTTCGCGGGGGGATTCTTTTCACTCATAGCATCTCCATTCTACGTGCATACACCCTGAGAAAGTCCACGCGTCCGACCTGGCACTATGTGAGATGAGTTGCATCACATTCTGCGAATTTAGACAATATCACCATGAATATAGGCGGATACGAGATCGGTCAGGTGTTCCACGTCGGCGCGCGCGGCCCCCTGTGGAGGACGCGTTCGAGTGACGGTGAAGCGCTTCTTGCCCTGCGCTCCTCCGACGATGGGGAGCGTTTGCTCGACCGGTGGAAGGCGTGGACGTCTGTTTCCTCCCGGCACGTCGTTGCCCTGCGTGACGTCGTGCGCTCAGATGATGGGCGGTGGGCCATCGTTCAGGACTTCGTTCCCGGACGTCCACTCGATGTTGAGATCGGATCAGCCGACCTACGTCCGAAGGCTACGCGACGTCAGATTGTCGAAGGGATCGCCGCCGGCATGAGCGCCCTGCACGGCGCGGGTATCGTGCATGGAGACCTGACGCCCGCGAACATCATCGTGACGCCACAAGGACGAGCGGTCATTATCGACATAATCGATGAGATCGGGCCTGGAGCGGGAACTCCCGGGTGGAGCCTCGAGACGTCGGGTATGGAGGGGGATCGGCAGTGCCTGCGCCGCATCGCGTCGCTCCTTCAGATGGACGAGGTCCTGGCTGAGTTGGGCTTCGACGAGCTGGCTGCGACCGTCGGATCGGGAGCAACGCCGCTTGTCTGCGACCCGGTAGAGCACGTGATTGCGCGCGAACCCATCGACCCTGAACGAGTGATTGCCGACCTACGAGCGGCAGCCCTGCGTGAGGACACACTCACCGAGGACGAGGTGCGCGCGTCGCACATGCGGCGCGGCGCTGCATCCTCGGACAGCTCTCGGTCTCCTCACCGTAAAGGATTGGCCGCGTTGATCGTCACGTGCTCCGTCATTGTTGCCTTGGGAGCGACGGTTGCCGTGTACGGGGCTTGGACATCCGCGCGAATGTCGCAGCCTTCGCAGGTGCCACCTGCCACGACGCCGACCGAAGACACGCCAGTCGGACTCTGCGATCCCACGGCTGCCGCCGACCTCATCAATTCAGCGATCCAGGCGCGCGACCAGGCGATGAAAGACGGGGATACGTCAACGCTCGATGCCGTACTCGGCGGTGAACTGCTCACGGAAGACGCTCAGCGCATCGAGGATATGCGCGCAGGCGGCGTGCAGGTGCGCGCCCTGTCGTCAAGCGTCCAGAACGTCGCCATCGTCTCATGCGAACCCGATGCCGTGGACGCGCGCGTGACCCTGCTCGTATCGGAAGCCGAAACGTGCACGGCCAGTGGCTGCAACCTGTATGGTGCGCCGTATTCCACCTACCTGGACGTGCGTGTTGATCCGATCTCGGGCAAGGTCGTCTCCGCGACGCTCACACACGCGTCGACTGAGGATGCCACGCAGTCGGGCAAGTAGACGCATTGTGGTGCATGTGCTGATGGGGTGGGTCCGCGGACCCACCCCATCAGCACATTGACAGGCGGATTAGAGAGCCAGGTCGGCCTCAAACTCGCCGGCTTCGAGGCGCTTCTTCACATCCATGAGGAAGCGAGAAGCATCTGCGCCGTCAACCAAGCGGTGATCGTAGGACAGCGACAGGTAGACCATCGAGCGGATCGCGATGACGTCTGCGCCGTCGATACCCTTCATCACGACGGGACGCTTGACGATCGTGCCGACACCCATGATCGCGGTCTCGGGCATGTTCAGGACGGGCGTGTCGAAAAGGGCACCGCCGGAACCGGTGTTCGTGACCGTGAAGGTAGAGCCAGACAGCTCGTCGGGACCGATCTTGGAGTCGCGCGTGCGCGCCGCCAGGTCATTGATAGACGCTGCGATACCCGGGATGTCCTTCTCGCCCGCATTCTTGATGACGGGCACGAGCAGGCCACGCGGCGTGTCAACAGCGATGCCCACGTGCTCGTAATCGAAGTACGTGACCTCCTTGTCGTTGATGGTCGCGTTGATCTTCGGGTGGTAGGCCAGAGCCTCCGTCGCGGCCTTCACAAAGAAGGGCAGGAAGGTGAGCTTCGTGCCGTGCTTGGCCAGGAACGCGTCCTTCGAGCGAGCGCGAAGCGCAGCAACCTTGGTGACGTCGACCTCAATGACAGTGGTCAGCTGGGCGGCGGTCTGCAGCGACTCCACCATGCGGCGGGCGATCGTCTGACGCAGACGCGACATCTTCTCGGTCGTGCCACGCAGCGGCGAGGGCTCGCGGACAACTTCGACCTTTGCGGCGGGAGCCGGAGCCGGAACAGGCGTGGCAGCAGCGGCACGAGCGGCTGCGGCGGCGGCCTCAACATCCTCGCGGCGCACGCGGCCACCGACGCCGGTGCCCGACACAGTGGCCAGGTCAACGCCGAGGTCGCGGGCAAGCTTACGCACGATCGGTGTCACGTAGACGCTGCCGGTTGCGGTGGCCGGCGTCGCAACGACGGGAGCGCCAGTTGCGGCGGCAGCCAGAGTCGACGCGTTCGGGAACGGATCGACGGGAGCAACAGGAGCAGCCGGGGCGGCAGGCGCAGCCGGAGCAGCCGGAGCGGCCGGGGCGGCAGGAGCAGCCGGAGCGACAGGCGCGGCGGCAACGGCAGGGGCTGCAGGGGCCGCTGATGGAGCAGTCTCGGAGATGATCGCGACGACCGTGCCGACCTCGACGGTCTCGTCCTCGGGCACGCGGATCTCCGCGAGGAAACCTGCGACGGGAGCAGGGACCTCGGAGTCAACCTTGTCGGTGGAGACCTCAAGCAGTGGCTCGTCGGCATCGATGGCGTCGCCCACGGCCTTCAGCCACGTGGTGACGGTGCCCTCGGTGACGGACTCGCCCAGGGCGGGCATGCGTACCTCGGTGCCCTGAGCGGGCGCGGCGGCAGGAGTAGCCGGAGCAGCTGCCACGGGAGCCGCCGGAGCGGGAGCTGCCGGGGCGGCGGCAGGAGCAGCAGCGGGGGCCGAGGCCTCGGACGCGTCGCCAATGCGCGCGATCTCGGTGCCGACCTCGACGGTCTCATCCTCGGGAACCAGGATCTCGAGGAGGACGCCGGCGACGGGGGAAGGAACCTCGGAGTCAACCTTGTCGGTGGACACCTCAACGATGGGCTCGTCGAGTTCGACGGTATCGCCGACCTGCTTGAGCCACGTCGTAACGGTGCCCTCGGTGACGGACTCGCCCAGAGCGGGCATAGTCACTGACGTTGCCATGTGTGTTCTCCTAATAAAAGCTGTATCAGTTGTGGACGTGAAGGGGCTTGCCGGCCAGCGCCATAGCTGCCTCGCCGAGCGACTCGTTCTGGCTCGGGTGCGCGTGGATCAGGGACGCGACGTCCGAGGGGTACGCCTCCCAGTTCACCATGAGTTCGCCCTCACCAATCTGCTCCCCGATGCGCGCGCCGATACCGTGGAAGCCCACGATCGGACCGCCCTCAACCGAGACCAGCTTGATGAGACCCGACGTTGCCAGGATAGACGACTTTCCATTGCCGGCGAGGTTGTACTCGACCGTGCGCACCTGATCGCCGTACTTCTCGCGGGCCTGCTTCTCCGTCATGCCGACCGAGGCAATTTCAGGTTCGCAGAAGGTCACGCGCGGGATGTCGATGTCGGCCTGCATCGTCGGGTTCAGGCCGGCGATCTCTTCGGCGACGAAGATGCCCTGCATGAAGCCACGGTGGGCCAGCTGGAGGCCGGGGACGATGTCGCCAACCGCGTAGATGTTGCCCACGCCGGTGTGCAGACGATCATTCGTGATGACAAAGCCGCGATCCAACGTGATGCCGACCTGCTCGTAGCCCAGGCCTTCGGTGACGGGGCCGCGGCCAACGGCGACCAGGAGAACGTCGGCGTCGAACGCCTTGCCGTCCTCGGTGGTCACGTGTACGCCCTGCTCGGACTGTGTCGCGGAGGCAAAACGGGTGTTCGTGTGGAACTTGATGCCGCGCTTGCGGTAGGCGCGCTCGAGCTGCTTGGAGATGGCCTCGTCCTCGTTGTTGGCGAGGTGGGGCAGGGCTTCGATGATCGTGACCTCGGCACCGAAGCTGCGCCACACGGAGGCGAACTCGAGGCCGATGACGCCGCCGCCGAGGATCACGACAGAGGAGGGAACCCAGTCCATCTGGAGCGCCTGATCGGAGGAGATCACGCGGCCACCGATCTCGAGGCCGGGGATCGAACGCGAGTAGGAGCCGGTGGCCAGCACAATGTTGCGGCCGGTGATGCGCTGGCCGCCCACCTCGACGGTGTTGGCGTCAGCGAGGCGACCCCAGCCGGAGATAAGCTCGACCTTGCGGGACTTGAGAAGCCCCTGCAGGCCCTTGTAGAGGCCAGCAATGACCGAGTCACGGTACTTGCCGACCTGGGCCATGTCGATACCGTTGAAGGTGGAGTTGACGCCGAACTTCGCGGACTCGCGCACGGCCTCGGCCGTCTCGGCGGCATGCAGGTACGCCTTCGTCGGGATGCAACCGCGGTGCAGACAGGTGCCGCCCACCTTATCGCCGTCGATAAGGGCGACTGTCATGCCGAGCTGTGCTGCGCGCAGGGCAGTCGCATAGCCGCCGGAACCCGCCCCCAGAATGACGATGTCGTAGGTCGATTCGCTCAAGGTAGATAACTCCTCGTTGATGAGCTTAACGCTCAGATGGTTGTTTTCATGACGGGCCTCACGGTCCATATAGGCCCATTGTCCCACGTTTGTGTGACGCTGTCCCACAGGTCGGTGGAGCGGCTTGGTGCATCGGGCCACACGCATCGCATTCCTCGCGTTGTCATGCGGAACGCGGTGCGACACAACGGACCTGTCGGTAGGATCAAAGCGTGCATGAACAAGACGCGACTCCTGATGTTGGCGACGCTCGCGATAAGCGCCCTCCCTCCCTGGGGCTTGGGCGCATTATCATTGCGTTGTTTTGGCTCCTGGGGGCCTGGATTTTTGTAACGGCTATCGTCGATCTCTTCCATGGGCAGGGCAAGCCTTGGGGTCCGCAGATCGTTGCACTCCTGGCTGGCGTCGACTACCTCGTCGCCGCGACGGCCCTGACTCACAATGGTAAGCGCATGCGACAGGTCGGCTGGGTGAGCATCGGTCTGTCGATCGCCGTGCCGATCATCCTGTGGGTTGCTTCCCTCGGCTTGGACGAACTCAACGTTGCGCGCTCGGCGTGGACCGGCATGGGCGCGGACTTCTACTATCTGCCGTTACTCGTCTCCCTTATTGGGGTCGTGTGGATGTGGCGTTCGAATCCGCGCAGGATCGTGTCGCTCGCCGAACAGGTCGAGCGCTCGAGTTCGCCGTGGAAGGGGCACTGACCACAGTCTCGTCCCTGAGGTGATCGCGCGTCACGAGGCCCGGCGGAGTAATCCGACCCGGGCCTCGTTCCTGTCTGCGGTTTCTTGTCTGCCAGCGGCTAGACGCCGCCCGGGAAGCCCAGCTGACGCCACGCCTCGTACAGGACGATCGATGCTGAATTGGCCAAGTTGAGTGAACGCACGCCCTCGCGCATGTGGATGCGAATGCGTTTCTCTACGCGCGGGTGGCTCATCGCCTCCTCGGACAGGCCCACCGATTCGCGCCCAAATAGCAGGCCGTCGCCATCCGCGTAGGACACGTCCGAATACATGGCGCTCGCATGCCCCGTCAACGCCCACACGCGTCCCGGAACCTGCGCGAGCGCGTCGTCCAGGGATTCATGCACCATGACGTGCGCGAGGTCGTGGTAATCCAGCCCCGCACGGCGCAGCTTCGCATCGTCCATGTCGAAGCCCAGCGGCTTCACGAGGTGCAGCATGGACCCCGTGCAGGCCGACAGGCGGATTGCCGCACCCGTGTTACCGGGGATCTCCGGCTCCCAGAAAATGATGTGCAGCATGTCCTCAGGCCTGGTGTGTGACGGTCAGGGTGGCGCGCGCAATCGTGTGCTCGAGCGCCGCGAACGAGGCCATGGCGGGGGTCGCGTCGTCATTGAGGCCCAGGGTGTCCACGTCGAGGGCGTGCACCGTGAAAATGTAGCGGTGTGGGCGGTCACCGGCGGGCGGCGCGGCACCGAAATAGGAGGCCTCGCCCGCATCACCGCGCAGGTGGAATGCGGGACCGTCGAGGGTTAGGTCGGATGCGCCGGCACCCTCGTCCAGGTGCGTCATCGATGCGGGGATATCCAGGATCGCCCAATGCCACCAGCCCGAGGGGATCGGGGCGTCTGGGTCGAAGCAGGTCAGCATGAAGCTTGCCGTGCCCTCCGGGAACCCCTCCCACGCCAGGTCGGGGGAGAGCGAGCCTCCGCGCGCGGTGGCCGCCTCCGGCATCGGTGTGCCGTCGGTAAGGGTGGACGAGGTTAGGGTGAAGCTGGGCAGATCGATTCCCTCGAAGGGGGCGGGTGCTGGGGGGCGAGTATCGATGTTCATGTGTGCTCCTTTTCTCTCCTCTCCATTGTTGCGTATGAGATGGGGAACGTGCGCTCGGGACGCAGGTGTGTGAGCGGGGTTCTACACTTCCCGTATCGAACAGATGTTCTATATGTGTTGGGGAAGGAGGAGAGGTGTCCAACGCGCGCGTGCGCCTGCGTAAGGCCCGCGAGGCCTTGAGTCGCGCCGAAAATTCGGTCGGTCTGCGTGGTCGACTCGACGTCGAGGAGAGGTATTCGATGGGTGGGTTCGTTCCGGTGCTCCTGGGTCCGCAGAAGAGGAGGCAGTTGATTCGGCTCCTCATTGATGTCTGCCCCTCTGAGGGATGGGTTGGCGTATATGGCGTGCGCCATATCGGATGGGAGTGGGCGCAGCGCCAGGGGATGGACTTAGAGCGCGTGCTGGTCCTGAATCCTGATGAGGAGGCGAACGCGGGGCAGCTGTGCGCGCTACTTCTGGAGGGGTGCGACGTCGTGTGCCTGGATCTTCCCCAGCTCTCCCGTACCGAGCAACGAACCCTGGCGGCGCGTGCCCGCTCTCTGGGGCGCACCCTCGTGACACTGCGCATGTGGCCGGGACTCTCGCGCGACGCAGCAGGAGCGGGGAGTATGCGGCTGGTGGTCTAGGTGCGCTACATGGTCTTGTGGATTCCTGACTGGCCTGTCAACTGCCTCGTGGTCGACCTGCCCCCGGGTGGTGTCGGCGCGGTTGTTCATGCTAAGCGCATCGAGGTTGCCAGTGCATCCGCCCGGCGCTGCGGTGTGCGGGCAGGTATGAGTGTGCGCGAGGCGACCTACCTGTGCCCGGAGCTGATCTGCTTACCGCGTGATCCGGACCGTGAGGCCCGCGCTTTCAACGGTGTCATCGATGCCTTCGACACGGTCGCTGCCGGTGTCGAGTGCCTGCGCCCGGGGTTAGCCAGGTGTCGGGCGCGCGGCCCCGCGCGCTGGGCGGGTGGCGAGGAACAGGCAGCTTCCCTACTCGTTGATGCGATTGAAGAGGCTGTGGGTGTCGAATGCTTTGTCGGTATTGCTGACGGGCCGCTGGCCTCGGTGGAGGCCGCCAGGGCGGGGCGAATTGTGCCCGCCGAGGACACGCGATTCTTCCTGTCAGGGATCGGTCTGTCCCGCGCTCTGGGATGCGTGCCGCCGTCGATGCGAGATCGGACTTCTGCCACCGTCGACCTCCTGGCGAGCCTGGGCATCACCAGCTGCGCGGATCTGCTGCAGCTCGGACGAGGCCCCGTCCTCGAACGCTTCGGCGACGTCGGTGAACGGCTGTGGATCCTGGCCTCGGGAGGCGATGCCGCCGTGTTGTCCAGCGAGCGCGCGCAGGCGGATATTACGGTCGAGTACGACATCGACGGTGGGGGAGAAAGCGTCCAGACCATGACGGTCCCCATTATCCGCGCAGCCGAGGAGCTCGCTGGCCGACTGTATGGTGCCGCTCTGGTGTCGCACACGCTTCGTATCGACGTGGAGGACGGCGGGGGCGGCTCGCGCAGCCGCACGTGGAGCGGGTGCGACCTGTCGGTGCCCGCCGACATCGCCCTGCGCGTGCGGTGGACTCTCACAGGGTGGATGGCGTGCGACCAGGGACCCTCCGGCGAGGCCCGCTCGATTCGCCTCACGGCCTGCGACCCGTGCCCTGGAAGCGGCCCCTCGGCCCTGTGGGGGCGCAGCAACAGGAAGTCAGATGTGTCGCGCAGCGCCGTGCGGATCCAGGGGCTGGCGGGGCCGGACGCGCTGCTGGTCCCGCGCGTGCAGGGCGGGTATGATCCGCGCAGCCGCATCGTCATGGCACCCTGGGGCAACCAGGAGCCGCTGCGCTCTCGCGTGGGTGCCTGGGAGGGGGCCGTCGCCGAGCCGCCGTCCACCCTCTTCGACACTCCCATCCCCGTGCTCCTGGTCGCAGAGCCGGGAGCTGGTGGCGACGTGCGCGTCGACCAACGCGGATCATTGACAGCGACCCCCGCCTACCTCCTCACCAAGAACGGCGGGGAGGGGTTACCGGGTCGGCTTCTTCCCTCGGGTGAGTCTTGGGAGCGCTCGCAGTACTCGCCCCAGCTGTGTGCCGGTCAGCGTTGCAGAATCCGCGCTATCGCTGGCCCCTGGCCCGTGGGCGGGTGCTGGTGGTCGGGGGAGCGCGCCCGCGCCTACATGCGGGCCACGCTCGAAGATGGACAGGTAGCGCTTCTCGTGTGGAGTGGGGGTGAGTGGATGGCAGAGGGCCTTGACAACTGACGGTGACGAGTCCAGCGGCCGTGCCGTAGACTGAAAGGATGGTGACCCACGAGTTCAGCGATATCCTCGCATCGATGTCGGACGATGACATCATGGCCCTCGTCGGCCCCGCCACCTGGGCAAACGGCCTGCGTTTGGAACGCAATGGAGCGGTGAAAGAGCTGCTCTGGGACCAATCCGAGGACCATCTTGAGGCCCGTGTCAAAGACAAGGGACTGACATATCGTGTACGGATCGCCCACGGTGCGCTTCGCCCATCACTCGCATGCGCCTGTTCCTTGCGTTCGGATTGTCCGCACGCCGTGGCGGTGCTGATCGCTGCGCGCGCCGAGGCGCTCGAGAGCAGGGGGGCCGTGCCCGAGTGGAGTCGCGTCCTCGAGCAGGTGCTGGGCATATCTCGTGAGCGCGGCGGGGATCCGCTGGCACTCGTTATCGATGCGCACGATCCGAGCGTGGCGGTGTCGTTGATCCCGCTGCGCAGGGGTGCCTCGTCGGCGTGGAGTGCGAAACGGGCGTCGTGGCTGGACCTGACGGCGACGCAGTGGGAGTCGGTGACGGATGGTTTGGATCCGACTCACGTGTCGCTGCTGCGTGAGGGGTATCGGCTCTCGCGTGAGTCGCGTTCGTGGCATGCGCGCACCGAGGTGACGCTCAGTTCGCTCGGCGAGCATGCGTACGCGTGGCTCGCGCGCCTGGTGCGCGCGGGGGTGGAGCTTTTTGCGTCGGTGGACGGGCGTGAACCTTTTGTGCTGTCGCATGCGACGTGGGATGCGGATATTGACGTGAGGACCTCCGAGGAGGGCCTTGAGATGCGGGTTGTCGCTCGCAACGGTGATCAGGTCGTCGCACACCCGCGTATTGACCGCGACACGGGGTTGCTGTTGCTTGACGGGGGGATGCGCGCGGCGCGCATCGAAGGCTTGAAGGCGTTGGAAGGGTTCCCGCTGGATCGACTGCTGGTTGTTCCAGCCGCAGATGTGGCGGAATTCCGAGGGACGTGGCTGACGGCGCTGCGTCGGCGTTTCGTCATGAGTTCTTCAGATGGGAGCTTCGACGCCGATGCGACACCGCAGGTCACGGTTGTGGGCACGCTGCGTTGCGACGAGAACTCCGTCGTCGTGCGCTGGTGGGCGGAGTACGAGGAGGGGCGCTCGCGCTCGCGTGCCCCGCTCGCCCACAGCATGGGGGACGAGGCTGTGGCCACCCTCGCGGATCGCGTCAACAGGTGGGGAATCTCGGTGGGAGCAGACCTGTGGACGCCGTTGCCGGGTTTGGGGCGCATCGACCCGTGGCGCGTGCCGGAGTTTCTCTCAACCGTCGTTGATCGCGAGAGCGTGGACGGCCTCGTGTGGGACGTCGCGCAGGATGTGCGCGCCATCGAGGTGTCGCAAGACGGGATGGATGTGGACGTGTCCGTCGAGAGCACGGAGTCGGATTGGTTCGATCTGAACGTGCGCGTGCGCGTTGGCGACCATCTGCTGAGCGTACGTGAGGCGTTGGAGGCGATCGCACGCGGTGACGACTATGTTGAGGCCCACGGTGTGTGGGTGCGTCTGGACGGCCCGCGCATCCGCGCGTTGGCTACTCTGCTGGACGAGGCTCGGTCTCTTGCGGGGTGGGAGGGCGAGGGCCTGCGCCTCACTCCCGTGCAGGTGGGCCTCTACGAGATCTTCGAGAAGCAGGCCGACTCAGTGTCGCTCTCGGCGTCGTGGCGCACGCGTATCGCCGCGCTGCGTGGCGAGCACTCGGACAATGGGCTGGCCCCCATCCCCGCCCTGGCCTCGCTTCTACGCCCCTATCAGCGGCACGGGCACGCCTGGCTGACCTCGCGTCTATCCGCCGGACTGGGTGGGGTCCTGGCCGACGACATGGGCCTGGGCAAGACCGTGCAGATCCTGTCGGCGATCGCGTCCCTGCGCGCGGCGGAGGTGGGGCGCGGCCCGGTCCTCGTGGTCGCTCCTACCTCGGTCGTGGGTGTGTGGGCGGAGCAGGCCGCGACGTTCACGCCCGGCCTGCGCGTGCGTTGCGTCGCTGAGACTGCCGCGCGCCGGGGAACGACGATCCGCGAGGAGGCCGAGGCCTGCGACATCGTCGTTACCTCCTATACGTTGGTGCGCCTCGAAGCCGAGCAGTGGCGCGAGGTCGCCCTGTCCGGCGTCGTTATCGACGAGGCGCAGGCGGTCAAAAATCCTCGCACGGCAATATACCGCGCACTGCGCGACATGGATGCCCCCTGGCGTCTGGCAGTGAGTGGCACCCCCATCGAGAATTCCCTGGGCGACCTGTGGTCTCTTCTGTCCTTGACATGCCCGGGGCTGCTGCCCCCGTGGGAGGCCTTTACCCAGAAGGTGCGCAGACCCATCGAGGGTGGGGATCCCGACATGCTCGCGCGCCTGACCTCCTACGTTGCGCCCTTTATCCTGCGGCGCACGAAGGAACAGGTGGCCACCGACCTGCCCGACAAGATCGTCGACGTCGTGCGCGTCGAGCTGGGCAAGGAACATCGCCACATCTACGACCAGTATCTGGCCCGCGAGCGCGCGCGCATCCTCGATTTGCTGGTGGATCCGGACGCGAATCGCATGAGCGTTCTGGCATCGATCACGAGGCTGCGTCAGCTCGCGCTCGACCCGGCCCTGGTGGAGGAGTCCTATGTGCATGTGGGGTCGGCGAAGGTGGAGTACGTGGCGGACCGCCTCGACGAGATCGTGCCGCTGGGCCACCGTGCGCTGATTTTCAGCCAGTTCACGTCGTTCCTGGCGCGTATTCGGCACGTGCTGGAGCGGCGTGGCGTGTCGGTTGTGCAGTTGGATGGCTCGACCCGCAACCGGGCGGAGGTTATCGAGCGTTTCCGTTCGGGTGAGGCACCGGTGTTCCTCATTTCTCTCAAGGCGGGTGGGTCGGGCCTGACCCTGACGGAGGCGGATTATGTCTTCGTCATGGATCCGTGGTGGAATCCGGCTGCTGAGGAGCAGGCGATCGACCGCGCGCACCGCATTGGTCAGACGAAGAAGGTGAATGTCTATCGTCTGGTTGCCGCTGACACGATCGAGGCGAAGGTTGTGGAGTTGCAGGATCGTAAGCGTCGGCTCATTTCCTCGGTGATGAATGGGACGGGTGCCAGTGCGTCACTCAGCGCCGCGGACCTGCGGGGGCTGCTTGACTAGCACTCGGTCGGCTTGCCGCGTCCGGGGCGCACAGCGACCTTGAGGCCGGCGCGCGAGCGTACGGCGTCGAGCGCGGCATCCACCTGGGTGAGGGGGAACTCGTGGGTGATGAGTGGGGACAGGTCGAGCGCGCCCGTTGAGAGGGTGGCGACGGCGGCCGCGTAGTCCTCCAGGGTGGCGTTCGCGCTACCCGAGATGGTGAGCTCTCGGTAGTGGATGAGGTTCGGGTCGATCTGGGCGAGCGTTCCTGCGGGGAAGCCCGCGAAGCAGGAGATATAGCCGCCAATGGCGGTGCACTGGGCGGCGATGGGGACGAGGCTGGGATCGCCCACTGCGATGATGACGACGTCCGCGCCAGCTCCACCGCTCCACTCGCGGACCGTCGCGACGAGTTCATCGCCCTGTGAGGCGGTCACGGTACTCGCGCCGAGGGCGAGCGCGGGATCCAAACGCGCGGGTCGCCCGCACGCCATGACGGACGCGCCCGCGGCGGCAGCGAGCGCGCAGTGGATGAGGCCGATGGGGCCTGTGCCCAGGATAAGGACGCGCGAGGTTGAGGTGATGGGGAGGCGAGTTCGGGCACGCAGGCAGCATGAGAGGGGTTCGGCCAGGGCCAGGAGTGGTGGCGCAATCTCGCGGGCGCTGGGGGTGATGCATGCCAGCGCCCGTTCGGGTACGCGGACAACGTCGGCGAGTCCTCCGTCCACTCCGGTTCCAAAGAGCGCCATGTTCGCGCAGACGTTTGAACGTCCGGCCGTGCAGGGCGCGCAATGGCCGCAGGCGATTTCCGGGGCGAGGCCCACCTGGGTTCCCGGTGCGGGCGCGTCGATTCCTGGGCGAAGGTCCACGCCGAGCTTCCACACGCGCGCGGCGATCTCGTGGCCGAGGATCGCGCCGGGGGCGACGCCGTGCGTCTTTTGTCCGGTGACGATACGCAAGTCCGTGCCGCACAGGGTCGTGGCTTCCACTCTTAGGAGGACGTCGCGCGGCCCCAGGAGTGGCAGTGGGCGGCGAACCAGAGTGAGGGAGCCGGGGGAGGGAAGCGACGCTGCGAGCATGGAATCCATGCGACCAGGATAGGGCTTGTAGATCTCGGAGGAGATTCGGTTGTACGGAGGCAATGCGGGCCAACACAGCATTATCGAACATATGTTCGATATGATGGATGGGTGACCAATGAACCCCGATACGCCGAGCTGCACGCACACAGTGCGTTCACCTTCCTGGAAGGCACCGACGAGCCTGCGGATATGGTCGCACAGGCTTCACGCCTGGGCTTGGATGCTCTCGCTATTCTCGATGTCGACGGCATGTACTCGACTGTGCAGACCACGATGGCGGCGCGCAGCTGCGGCCTGCCGATTGTCTACGGAGCCGAGATCACCCTGGACCCGAGCACGCTGCGAGCAGTCGTTCCAGGCGCTCAGGCGAGTGGCTGGGGACTCGCCCCCGGCGCGGAGGAGCCAGGTATCCGCCTCCCCATCCTGGCCTCAAGCCCCCACGGCTACGAAAACCTCGTCGGCATGATGAGCGAGCGCGCGCTGTCACAGACAGGGGAGCGCGCTCCACGTTTTACCCTCGAGGACGTAAACGAGGCTGGCGCTGACCTGCTCATCATGACCGGGGGGAGGCGCGGACCCCTCATGCGCGCCCTATACACCGGTGGCCCCACATGGGCGCGGCGCATGGCCGGTGCGCTCGCGGAGGCGGTTGGAGGGGTGGATCGCCTCCTCATCGAGTGGCAGGCAGCAGCCGGAGACGGCCTCGACGCGGGAGACACTCTCGCCGAGCTTGCACAGGGGATGGGGGTTCGACTGCTCGCCACGACGGGTGCGCGAATGTCTGCGCCTTCCAAGCGTGCCCTCGGTGACATCCTTGCGGCGACCCGTCTGCGTTCCTCATTGGACGAGGCCGTGGCTCACCTCGGAGCACATCGGCCCTTCCTACGTTCACCCGCAGAGATGGCCCGTCTGCATGCCGCTCACACCGAGGCACTCGTGCACTCCTGCGAGGTCGCGGAGGAAGCGTCCTTCGACCTGCGTCTCGTCGCTCCCCGGCTTCCGCGCATCCACGTCCCAGAGGGATACTCTTCTGGCAGCTGGCTCGCCTATCTCGCTCACGAGGGGGCCCGCGAGCGCTACGGCCCGCGGGAGGAAGACCCGCGGGCCTGGGAGACGATTGACCGCGAGCTAGTCATTATCGAGCGCCTCGGATTCGAGGGATACTTCCTGATCGTCAAGGAAATCGTCGATTTTTGTTGCCAGCGCGGCATCTTGTGTCAGGGGCGGGGCAGTGCCGCAAACTCGGCTGTGTGCTTTTGCCTGGGCATCACGGCGGTGGACGCGGTGCGCCACAACCTCCTTTTCGAGCGCTTCCTGTCGGACGCGCGCTCGGGGCCGCCCGACATCGATATCGATATCGAGGCCTGTAGGCGTGAGGAGGTTATCCGGCACATCTACGACCTCTACGGGCGCGACCGCGCGGCACAGGTCGCTAACGTCATCACCTATCGACCACGTTCGGCGATGCGTGACGCGGCGCGGGCGCTGGGATACCCGGCGGGCAGCGCGCAGGCGTGGTCGCGGGGAAAGGGGGAAGTGCCAGCACTCGTTGGCGACGCCGCCCGGGCTCTGTTGCGCCTGCCCCGGCACATGGGTATCCATTCGGGCGGTATGGTGCTCACCGACCAGCCGGTCTCTCGTATCTGTCCGGTGGGATGGGCTGCCATGGAGGGACGCACGGTGTTGCAGTGGGATAAGGAGGATTGCGCGGACGCTGGTCTGGTCAAGTTTGACTTGCTCTCCCTCGGTATGCTCACGGCGCTGCGCGTCGCCTTTGACGAACTACAAGCTGACGACATTCGAGCGGATGGACCGGCGAATCCACGCTTGCGCGGGTGGGCACCACGTTCGTTGCGTGGACGCCGGGATCAGCCTCTGGGGTTGCATACCCTGCCAGAAGAAGACCCGCGTGTCTACGACCTGCTCTGCGCCGCCGACACCGTGGGTGTGTTTCAGGTCGAGTCGCGCGCGCAGATGAATACGCTGCCGCGCCTCAAACCGCGCTGTTTCTACGACATCGTCGTCGAAGTAGCACTCGTGCGCCCCGGCCCCATTCAGGGGCATGCGGTCAACCCCTATCTGCGTCGGCGTGCGGGACGTGAGCCGGTCACCTACCTGCACCCGCTCCTCGAACCCGCGCTGCGCCAAACCCTCGGGGTGCCCCTCTTTCAGGAGCAGCTCATGCGCATTGCCACGGATGCCGCTGGCCTGTCTGGGGCACGCGCTGACCAGCTGCGCCGAGCGATGGGTGCCAAGCGTAGCCCCGAGCGCATGGAAGCCCTCAAGGGAGAACTCATGGCGGGCATGGAAGAGCGCGGGATCGACACGCTCACGCGCGAACGCATCTTCGATCAGCTCAAGGCCTTCGCGGACTTCGGTTTCCCCGAGTCGCACTCTTTTTCTTTCGCGCACATCGTCTACGCCTCCGCGTGGCTCAAGGTTCACGCGCCCGAGCATTTTTACGCGGCGATCCTCTCCTCCCAGCCGATGGGTTTCTACTCGCCGGCGACGCTGGTCCAGGACGCGCGCAGGCACGGAGTGACGGTCCTGGGACCCTCGGTCAACGACTCTTTCCTGGACACGGGCGTGCAATGTGCACCCGGCGTTCCCGGGGAGCAGGAGTATCGGGAGGGCCGCCCCGACCCACTCCCGTCGCGTCAGGTCATTCCGCTGGACGTGGACGAGGAGCTGGTGGTGCGCATCGGATTATCGTCGGTACGAGGCCTGGGGCGGGCTGCCGAGCGCATCGTGAGGGTGAGAGAAACGGGAGCTTTTTCCTCCCAAGCGGACCTGGCGAACCGCGCCCACCTGAGCGCATCGGACATGGAGTGTCTTTCTATGGCTGGAGCGCTGGAATGCTTGGGCGTGGGCAGACGTGAGGGAACCTGGGCCGCGGGGGCGCTGGCCGCGCCGACTGCGCGCCAGGGGGAATGGCAGCCCTTCCTACCGGGTACCGAAGTAGACACCCGCGTCCCCGACTTGCCACCTCTGACGCACACCGAGCAGATGCGCGCCGATATCGAGACAACCGGACTCACCCCCGGGAAACACCCCTTCTCCTATCTGAGAGGGGACCTGCCGCCCGGCGTGTTGCGCGCTGCAGAACTCGGCGCCCACCTTGACGGGAGGATCGTCGACGTGGCTGGGCTGGTCACGCACCGACAGCGCCCCCACACCGGCGGCGGCGTCACTTTCCTGTCCCTCGAAGACGAGTCCGGATTCGTTAACGTCTCGGTGGCTGTGGGTACCTGGAACAAATTTCGACGCATCGGCCTCGAGTCGGGTGCCCTGCTCGTACGTGGCACGCTCGAGTGGGGTGACGGCGCAGTCAACGTTCGAGCCTTCCGGCTCGCTCCCGTGCGTCTGCCCATCCAGGTGCGCTCGCGCGACTTCCGCTAACGCCCCTCAGTAGCCGGTCGGCATGAGAAGCGCGCGAAGATCCTCGACCGTCTCGCACACAACCTCGGCGTCATCCAGGCCATCCTCCGTCGCATACCCCCAACCGACACCGATGACGGGGATGCCGGCCTCGTGGCCGCCGCGCACGTCCCAGATAGAGTCGCCAACAATGACGGGATGCGACACGTCCGCACCCATCGCGCCCAAGCGAGCCACGGCCTCGTGAATGACCGTCGTCTTCGATGACCCCGGATCCGGCGTCGCCCCCGCGATCACGTCGAAGGCATCCGCAAGGCCCAAATGCTCCATCTGCGCGATCGCCATCGGTGTCTGCTTGGATGTGGCCGTCGCAAGGGGAACGCCCGCATGGTGCAGATCCCACAGCAGATCACGCACACCGTCGAAAGGCTCAGGATCAAGATAGTGGTCCATGTAGCGTTCCCTGTAACGCGAAACCAGGTCCGCGCGCAGCTGCCCCGAATAACCCAGGTCGCCAAACGAGTACCACAGGGGAGGGCCAACATAGGTACGAAGGCGCTGATCATCTGGAATCTCCAGTCCAAAGTCTGACAATGTGCTCCGGAATGCTCCCATGATGACGGGCGCAGAATTAACAATCGTCCCGTCAACATCAAACAGCACAGCAGAAAAAGTCAACGACATAAAATCCCCTGGTTCTTGGTGCTTTCTTAGTCACTATGCCCTATTATCCCGAGAGAAACACACGAAACGACTATGAGAGAGGCACACGTGGAATCGCGAGCACGGCTCACCCCGATCGTTCAAGCCAATAGCGCGCGTGCAGCCGCGTGGCGAGTCTTCTTCGAGGCGTCCGGACGCCTGCAGGGAATCCTCGAAACACGCCTAAAGCGCGCCTACGGCGTATCTATGCCCGACTACAATATTCTCCTGGCACTGTGGGAGGCCCCCAGCCATCGCTTGCGCATGGGTGAGCTGGCTGATCGCGTCGTCTACTCGCCGTCGCGTGTGACCTACCTGGTCTCTAACCTCTCCCGCGACGGCTGGGTCGAGCGCATCCCTTCCAAGGTTGATCGCCGCGGCTACGACGCATGCCTGACCACTCAGGGAATCCAGACTGTGCTTGCTGCCACAGAATTGCATCAGCAGACGGTGGCTGAGTATCTCCTAGACGGCATGACGGATGCCGATATTGAAGCAATTGCAAAGGTTTTCTCGACATTGGACTCCCGTCTGAAGGGCGAAAAAACCGATTCCTAGTTTCGATTGGCGCATGTCGATGTAATCGTGTTAAGCTTCTACTCGCTTGCGGATCACAACGGTTCGCGCCGATCACCTGCGCGGGTGGCGGAATAGGCAGACGCGCTAGCTTGAGGTGCTAGTCCTCATTTTACGAGGGTGGGGGTTCAAGTCCCCCTCCGCGCACGAAATGCCCCGGGGCCGAAAGGCCCCGGGGTTTTCCATATCAACCGTGAGGAGACGCTGTGCGAATTGATATGTGGCTCGACACGTGTGACCCGTGGAGCTACCTGGGCCTACGACACCTGCGCACCGCCATGTCCCGCTGTGAACACGGCACCGAGATGGAGGTCTACCTGCACGCCTACCTGCTCGACCCCGACCTGGAGGCAGCGCTCGACAAGCCACGCATCGTCGCTCTGGTTGAATCCGGGGCTGCCAACCTGGAAGAGGTACGCGAGGCCGACGAACGCATGCGGGCGCTGGGTGCTCGAGAGGGCATTCGCTTTGACTTTGACTCCCTCATCATCGCTCCTACCTCCCGTGCGCACCGGGTTATCGCGGCCGCCCACGACGCCGACATCGACAACGACACGGTCGCCGGCCCGGACTCTCTCCACCTCAAAGTCGCCGAGGCGATTATGCGTTCCCACTTCGAAATGGGCCTGGATATCTCCCATCCCGAGGTGCTCATCGGCTGCGCGCAGGACATTGGCATGCCGCCCGACCTCGCCGCCCTCGCTGTTGGCGACGAGGAATGGGCCTCGCGCGTCTACTCCGACTATCAGATGGCGATGCACATGGGGGTGGCCTCGGTTCCCACCTACGTCATGGATTCCCACTTCCTCGTCGACGGACATCAGACCGTCACAGCATTTTCCAACATCCTGGCCACTGCCTGGGATAACGCACGAAAGGACCACGCATGAGCGAGAAGGACACCACGGCTTCGTCCGTCCCAACACCCGCACCCAGCCCGATGGAGCTGGTCCTGCAGTTCCACCACACCTACTCCGTCCCCATCCGTCCTTTCAGCGATCCGACGCTGGACTACGAGCGCATGAACATGCGCATGAGCCTGATCGCCGAGGAGTTCGCCGAACTTATGGGCGCAGTCTACGGCCCGCGCGCCCGCGCGATCATCGAGGCCGCCACCGCCGAGGCCGTCGCCGCCGACGAGGGGGAACGCGATGTTATCGAGGCCGCCGACGCCCTGGCTGACCTCGTCTACGTCGTCTACGGCATGGCCATCGAGTCGGGGATGAACCTCGATTCGGTCCTGGCCGAAGTACAGGCGTCGAACCTGTCCAAGCTCATGCCCGACGGATCCGTCAAGCTCCGCGAGGACGGCAAGGTCTTAAAGGGACCGAACTTCTTCCAGCCCAATATTGCGCGCGGCCTGGGCCTTGAGAGTCACACCGACAGAGGGGAAGCGGACTAAGGTCCCTATCACGCGCATTTGAGGGCGTGAGATGACACAATAGACGCGGTCCATTCAAAAGGAGGAATGTCATGGCACGCGTCGCAGTCATCGGCGGAGGATACGGAGGCGTCACGGTCGCCAAGGGGCTTGACCCCCTCGCGGACGTTATCCTCATTGAGCAGAAGGACCAGTTCGTCCACCACGCGGCCGCGCTACGCGCCGCCGTTGACACGGTGTGGGAACACGCGATCTTCATGCCTTACACGAATCTCCTGAGCCGCGGCCAGGTCGTGCGAGGCACCGTCTCCGCCGTCCACGGAACGACCGTTCACGTATTCGGTCATGACCCCATCGAGGCTGACTACGTCGTCTTCGCCACGGGTTCTACCTACCCTTTCCCGGCCAAGTACTCCTCCTACCGTTCCTCCGTCGCCAAGGCGCGCCTCGAGCAACTCCACGAGAACCTCTCGCGTGCCCGCTCGGTCATGATCGTTGGCGGTGGCACCGTCGGCATTGAGCTGACCGGTGAGCTCGCCAATGCCTTCCCCGGGTTGGACATCACGATCGTCGAGGCCTCGGACCAGATCCTGGGCACCCCCGGCTACACCGACGCCCTGCGCAATGAGATCAGCGAGCAGCTGGCCACCCTCGGCGTTCGCGTCGTCACCGGCTCCGAGCTGGCCTACCTGCCCCCTCAGAACGTCGGCGACCTCGCGCACTTCATGGTCGAAACCAAGAAGGGCGAGGTCATCGAGGCCGACCTCTGGTTCCAGTGCTACGGCGCACGCGCCAACACCGGATTCCTGATCGGCAGCGAGTACGAGTCTGTCATGCACCCCAACGGCACGATCCGGGTCGAGCCGACCATGCAGGTGGCGGGCCACTCCACCGTCTACGCTGTCGGCGACCTGACCGACGTGCGCGAGTCCAAGCGCGCCGACGCCGCGCGCCAGCAGGCCCGCGTTGTCATCGCCAACATCACCGCGCAGATCGAAGGGGAGGAGCCCGACGCCCACTACGTTCCCACGAAGGAATGGGTCATCCTGCCGCTGGGTCCGAACATGGGTGCCTCGCAGCTGCTGGATTCCGACGGGCAGACGCGCATCCTGGGTGCCGATCAGACGGCGGAAATCAAAGGCACGGACCTCATGGTGTCCGTTATCCGTTCGCAGCTCAACCTGCCCTGAAAAAGTGTGCGTCCTCACGGTAGACTGTGACCTATGACTGGAGATGCCCGCCGCGCACTGACGCGCCTGCTCAACGCTTTCGAGAACCACTTCGACATCGCACGCGATGGAGACGAGGCTGATGACGCCGCGCTCGAAGCCGCCGAGCTGGCGCTGCGCGACGCCTTCTTCACCTACGACGATATCCTCTTCACCCAGCTGGGCGTGGAACTCCCCTTCGACATCCTCGATGAGATTGACGAGGATGACTACGACGAAGATGATGAAGACTACGACGATGAGGACGAAGACGAGGACGACGACTTCATCGAAGTCGATGACTGAGACCAATCGTCTCGCACGCGCATGAGGCGAGGGGCCGAACCACACGGTTCGGCCCCTCGTTCGTATCTGCAAGCTGCTCGCCGCTACTGGGCAACCTCGGAGAGTACCTCGCGAATCGGGGCGGGCAGCGGCTCCGTGTACTCCAGGAGGGTGTCGAGCTGTCGAGTTGTTCGCGGTCCAATGAGAGCCGAGGAGATGCCCGGGTAATCGCGTACCCACGCCAGGGCGACGTCTCCCGTGCGGCGATCCAGGCCTGAAGCCGCGCGGTGCGTCGCTTCGATAACACTGTTCGCGAAACCCGACAGGTAAGGCTCAACCATGTGACGAAGATGCGGGGAAGCAGCACGCGAATCGGCGGGGGTCGTGTGGCGGTACTTGCCCGTCAGGGCACCGCCTGCCAGCGCCGACGCGGCCAGAACACCAACCCCCCTGCTGGCCAGTTCCGCTACCGTTGATGCGCAGGCAGCATCCACGAGGGAGAACGGGAATTCGACGAGCGTGATCGGTGCGCTGACACCCACGACACCACGAGTGACCGCCTCGGCCAGCTGCCAGTGAGACGAACGCGATAGACCCACGTAGCGGGCGCGCCCGCTACGGTAAGCGAGGGTCGCCGCCTCCAGGGTCTCCTCCAACGGCACCTCCGGGCGCGGCTCCACGAGCCACACGTCCACATAATCCGTGTCCAGTCGCGCCAACGCATCATCCAGGCTGCGCAGCAGATCCCCGCGTCCGGCCGCGCCCACCCACGCGCCTTCAGTCGCACGGCGCATCCCTCCGCGCCACGCGAGAACCACGCGGTGCCTGCCCACCGACGCTACGGCCTCGGACACGACGTCCACGGCCATACCGTCGCCGTGCGAGGGGGAGCACTCGAGGAGGGAACCGCCCGCGTCGACGAAGTGCGTGAGCATTTCGAGGGCCTCAGGCGCATCTGTATCGCGCCCCCACGTCAGGGTCCCCAAACCGATCGACGACAGGTATAGGCCGCTACGTCCGCATTGCTTCGAATCCATGCCCCCTAGCCTAGCCGAGTCCGAGCCAACCACTGTGCATGCTCCATCGGCATCGGGGGAGTGGTTCCCCCAAACACCGGACACAGTGAGCGCACGCCACACCAATTACACAGCGGATTCTTGCGCGCAGCGAAGGAATCATTGGCGATGTCGGAGGCGATGTGCGTCCATAGGTCATCGATGTGACGCTCAAAGGCGCGAATATCATCGGCGACCGGATCGAAGGTGATGACCTGACCCGCGCGCAGGTAGACCAGCTGCATGCGGGCCGGCAGCCTCTTCGTGCGGGCCAAGAGCAGCGCGTAAAAGCGCATCTGGTAGAGTGCTTCGTCCACGTAGCGCGGTCCGGGGGCCTTGCCAGTCTTGTAGTCGACGACCCGCAGTCGTCCATCGGGGGCTGCGTCGATGCGGTCGATGAAACCGAGCAGGCGCACGCCACCCGCTGTCGTCGTCGTCACGCGCTGCTCGCGCGCGGCCGGGGCGATCCACTGCGGCTGCTCAATGGCGAAGTAGCCGTCAATGACCCCGCGCGCGTCCTCAAGCCACGCCTGAAGGTCCTCCTCATCGGCGAAAAGATCGGCAATCGCAGGGGTCTTCGCCACGACGGCCTCGTAGGCGGGGGCGACCCGTGAGCGGGCAGCTTCAGGCGTACGCTCGTGCGGGGCCAGTCCGAACAGCTCCTCAAGGACCGCGTGGACCACCGTGCCCAGCGCCTTCGCGCGCGTCTCGGGTTCGCGGTAACCGTCCAAGACATGCAGACGATACTGGAGGGGGCAGCGCTCGTATTCCTTCGCGCGCGAGGCCGACAGCGCGGGATCCCACGTACGAGGACCGGGGGAGGGGGCAATCAGGTCTGTCATGAACACCACGCTAACCCTCACCACCCCCATTTGTGTCCTGGCAGGGGCGGGGAGGCCCAAGGCGCTATTCTTTACGTAATGACTATTCAGCGTAATAATTCCGAAACGGCCACTGACTTTGGCCAGACCACCCGTCGAGGCCCCTTGACCGAGGGCGACCGCGTTCAGGTTCGCGACCCGAAGGGACGCTTCCACCAAGTGATCTTGGTACATGGCGGACGCTTCCAGTCCAACCGCGGTGGATTCAACCACAACGACGTTATCGGCCGCCCCGACGGCCAGGTCATCGTGACCGATGAGGGGCGTCAGTTCCAGATCCTGCGTCCCCTTCAGGTTGACTATGTCATGTCGATGCCGCGCGGCGCAGCGGTTGTCTACCCCAAGGATGCGGGCGTCATCACCCACATGGGCGATATCTTCCCGGGTGCCACGGTCATCGAGGCTGGGGCCGGGTCGGGTGCCCTGTCCATGGCGCTCCTGGACGCCGTAGGACCGAGCGGTCGCCTGATCTCCGTCGAACGCCGCCAGGACTTCGCAGACATCGCTGCGGCGAACGTGGACCTGTGGTTCGGACGCCGTCATCCCGCGTGGGATCTGCGCGTCGGCGACGTGGACGAGGTGCTGTGGGCGGTCGACGAGGGGAGTATTGATCGCGTAGTCCTCGACATGCTGGCCCCCTGGGAAAACATCGAGGCCATCACGCATGCGCTCATTCCCGGCGGCGTTCTCGTCTGCTACGTCGCGACGGTGACCCAGATGTCGCGCCTGGTCGAGGACCTGCGCGCATCCGAACGCTTCACAGATCCGATCGCGTGGGAGGATATGCGCCGCGAGTGGCATCTTGACGGCCTGGCGGTGCGCCCCGAGCATCGTATGGTCGCTCACACCGGATTCCTTGTGGTGACTCGTCTGCTCGCCCCCGGCGTGACGCCGCAGGAGCGCTCGACACGCCCAGCCAAGGCTGCCGAAGGCCAGGGCGGTGCGTGGGACGACGAGCAGGACTGGTCCCTGGAGAAGGTCGGCCAGCGCGTGAACTCTGAGAAGAAGGTCCGCAAGGTGCGCCGCGACGTCGTCGCGCAGGCAGACACGTGGGCGTCGCAGGGACGCGAGGCTCAGACCAATGAGTGAGGTCGAGCAGCGCCAAGCACTCGAGCGGCGCATCATCTCGCTCGAGGAAAAGAACGGTCGCCTCACCAGCGCACTGACGGCGGCCCGCACCGAGCTGATTCGCCTCCAGGGCGAGCTGGCGGATGTCTCGCGCCCGCCGCAGACGCTCGCGACCTTCGTGCGTGCCTTCCCGGTCGCACGTCAGATCGAGGTCGTTTCGGGCGGTAAGCGCATGCGCGTGGCCGTCGCCCCCAAGCTGGACGTCACCGACCTGTCGTACGGGCAGTGGGTGCGCCTAGACGACACGATGATCGCCGTCGCCGCTGATGACTTCGCGCGCAGCGGCCAAGTGGTGTCGGTCCTCGAGATGGTGGGTCCGGATCGCGTGCTCGTCGCCGCCGAGGGTGGTGCGGAGACTCTGTTGGAGCTGGCCGGACCTTTGCGCCACGGCAACCTGCGCCCCGGGGATTCCCTCGTCGTGGACATGCGCTCCGGCATCGCGCTTGAACGCATCGTGCGCGAGGACGTCGAGCAGCTGCTCACTCCCGAAGTTCCCGACGTGACTTACGCGGATATTGGCGGCCTGGACGCCCAGATCGCGCAGGTGCGCGATTCGATCGAGATGCCCTTCAACCATCCCGAGCTGTACCGTCAGTTTGGCCTGCGCCCGCCCAAGGGCATCCTGCTGTACGGCCCTCCCGGCTCGGGTAAGACACTCATCGCCAAGGCCGTCGCGAACTCCCTGTCCAAGCGCGGCGGTGCTTCGACATTCTTCCTGTCGATCAAGGGACCCGAGCTGCTTAACAAGTTCGTGGGTGAGACCGAGCGCCAGATCCGCGCGATCTTCGCCCGCGCCCGCGCGCTTGCGGCAGGCGATACCCCCGTCGTCATTTTCTTCGACGAGATGGAGGCGCTGTTCCGCACGCGCGGCACGGGTGTGTCCTCGGACGTCGAGACGATGATCGTCCCGCAGCTGTTGGCCGAGATGGACGGCGTCGAGTCTCTCGACAACGTTGTCATCATCGGTGCCTCCAACCGCGCGGACATGATCGACCCCGCCGTCCTGCGCCCCGGGCGCCTCGACGTGCGTATTCGAGTGGATCGCCCCGACCGCGCGGGTGCGCTCGACATCTTCTCGAAGTACCTGACGCCCGCCGTGCCCATCCACGCGGCGGAGGTTGCGCGCGCCGGCGGTATCGACGAGGCCGTGGCCGGGATGATCACGCGAGCGGTCGACGCGCTCTACACCCGTGACGAGACGACTGCGCTTTTCCTTGCGACGCTGGTGAGCGGCGATCATAAGCGCATCTACCTGGCGGACCTTGTCTCTGGCGCACTCATCGCAGGTATCGTGGAACGCGCGAAGAAGTATGCGATCAAGGACGCGCTCACCGGGCAAGCAACAGGACTGACCATGGAGCACCTGCTGCGCGGCGTACACGAAGAAATGAACGAATCGCTGGAGTTGGCCGCGACCTCTTCGCCGGAGGACTGGGCCCGCACGAGCGGACTCGCGCCCGAGATTGTCAGCGTCAAGCCGATTGGAGCGGTGAAATGAGCAGCGAACGCATTATCGGAACCGAGACCGAGTACGGTGTGTACCGTCCCGGAGACGCCTGGGCCAACCCGATTGCCCTGTCCACCCGTGTTGTGTCCGCGTACGGCGAGATCTCTCGCTCCGGCTCGCCAGCCGATGGAGCGGGCGTCGTGCGGTGGGATTACACGGGTGAGGACCCCCTCAACGACCTGCGCGGTATGCGCATGTCGCGTGCAGCCGTCGACCCGTCGCTCCTCACGGACGATCCGTATCACCTCGCGCCTTCCGGTGGCTCCGAGCGCGTCGCCCGCCCCACGGCCGAGGAACTTGCCCTGCCCGCCGCGACGACCGCCGTGCTCACCAACGGTGCGCGTCTCTACGTCGACCACGCCCATCCGGAATACTCAGCCCCCGAGACCCTGGGCGCGCGCGACGCGCTCCTGTGGGATCGCGCGGGCGAGGTGATCGCCAGGCGCGTCATGGAGCGCCTGGCGGCACTGGGCGAGGAGCCCATTGTACTCGTCAAGAACAACACGGACGGTAAGGGCGCGGCTTACGGCACGCATGAGAACTACCAGATGCCCCGCATCACTGACCTGGACACGATCATCCGAGGCCTGACACCGTTCATGGTGACACGCCCTGTTATCTGCGGCGCGGGCCGCGTGGGGCGCGGGCAGAAGAGTGAGGTTCCGGGCTTCCAGATGTCCCAGCGTGCCGACTTCGTCGAAAACGAGGTGGGCCTGGAGACGACCTTCAACCGTCCGATCATCAACACGCGCGACGAACCCCACGCCAACCCCGCGCAGTTCCGCCGCCTCCACGTCATCGGCGGCGACGGCAACATGTTCGACGTGTCCGCCTTCCTACGTTTCGGTACGACCTCCCTGGTCCTGTGGGCCATCGAGCAGGGCACCGATCTGCGCTGGGATTCCATCGTCATGGATGATCCGGTTCAGGAAACCTGGAACGTCTCCCACCATCCCGACCTCGACTACAAGATCGGCACGGCCGGCGGCTCCTACACAGCCGCCGAACTCCAGCAGGTCTACCTGGACCTGGTCCTGGATACCTTCGAGGAAACCGGCACGACTCCCACGGCGGCAGACCGGGAGATCCTCACCCTGTGGCAGTCTGTCCTGGACCGCATGCGCGCCGATCTCTTTTCCGTGGCGAGCGATGTCGAATGGGTCGGCAAGTACCAGCTCGTCAAGCGCCAGAAAGAGCGCGCGGGTCTGGAGTGGAACGACCCGCGACTGGCCGCTATCGACCTCCAGTGGGCGGACCTGCGGCCCAACCACGGCCTCGTCTACCGACTCGCGAAGGCCGGGTTAGTGACGCGCCTCGTCTCCGATGAGGATGTTGAGCGCGCCGCCGACGTCGCACCCGCCAACACGCGCGCCCACGTACGCGGCTGGGCCGTTGCGAACCGCCCGGACCTGGTCAAGGCCTCGTGGTCCTCGCTGGTCTTCGACCCGGGCGAGGGCGATCTGGTGCGCTTCCCGATCGCGGACGCCCTCGATACCTCCACCCGCTGACACGACGACAGAAAGAAGAACACACCATGTCGAACCAGATTTTTGCCGGTGCCCCCGCCCCCGACGATGACCCGATTGAGGCCGCGGGCCAGGTTCAGGCGCGCACCGCATCGATCGACTCCCTCCTCGACGAGATCGATTCTGTCCTCGAAACCAACGCCGAGGCCTTTGTTCAGGGTTTCGTCCAGAAGGGTGGCCAGTGAGGTGAGGCGTCGAGTTTTCGGCATCGAAACGGAGTACGGGCTGACGGCCGCGTCCCCGTCCGGGGCAGCGCCGATGGACGCCGAGCACGCCGCTCGTCAACTGTTCGAGCCGCTCCTGCACCAGGGGCGCTCCTCCAACCTCTTCCTACGCAACGGCGGACGACTCTACTTGGACGTGGGTGCACACCCCGAGTACGCAACCGCCGAATGCGACCGCCTGGAGGACCTGCTCGAGCAGGATCGCGCGGGATCCGAGATACTCGCCGACCTGGCCGTCCAGGCCGACGAGGCACTGGGCGAGCTGGGCACCGACCTGCGCCTGCACCTCTTCCGCAACAACCTGGACTCACAGGGCAACTCCTATGGCTGCCACGAGAACTACCTGCTGCACCGACGCCGCGACTTCCGCCAGGTTGCCGACGCGCTCGTCGCTTTTTTCGTGACCCGCCAGATCCTGGTGGGTAACGGGTGGATCAACACCGGAGCCGCGACGCCGCGCCTGCAGTTCTCCCAACGCGCCGACCAGATGTGGGACGCCGTATCGTCGGCGACCACCCGCTCGCGCCCGATTATCAACACACGTGACGAGGCCCTGGCCGACTCGGGTGCCTACCGACGCATGCACGTCATTGTCGGAGACACGAACGTCGCCGAGCCGACGACGGCCCTCAAAGTCGGCATGACCGAACTCCTCATCCATGCCATCGAGGACGGCCTTCAGATCGAAGACCTGGCCCTGGCCGATCCGATGCGTGCCATCCGTGAGATCAACGCGGATCTGACCGGCTCTGCAGCCATCGAGCTGGCCTCAGGTCGCACCACCTCCGCGGTCGCTCTGCAGCGAGAGATTCGCGAGCGCGTCCTCGCCCGTATTCCCGTCGCCGAGCTGGACCCGATGCGCGCCTACGTGGTCGACCTGTGGGGCCGAGGCCTCGACGCGATCGCGAGCGGCGATTGGAGCGGGGTCGCCACGGAACTTGATATCGCGATCAAACGCACGCTACTGTCCTCCTACTGCGCGCGCACCGGCGCTGCCCTGAACGACCCGCGAGTGGCTCGCCTCGAACTGTCCTATTCGGATATCACGGCGCAGGGCCTGCGCGAACGTATGGAAAAGGCCGGTCTCATGCGCCGCCTAACGACTCCGGAAGGGGTCTCGCGCGCGACGACCGTCGCTCCGGCCTCGACGCGTGCTCACCTGCGCGGGCGCATCATCGCTGCGGCGGAGGATGCGCGCGCCGACCTCAGTGTCGACTGGGTGCACGTGCGCCTCGATGATTCCACGGCGATTCCGCTGTCCCTGCAGGATCCCTTGGCCACGTCCGACCCCCGCGTTGATGGACTCATCGCGCAGATTCACGCGTCGTCTCCTACGATTCCCGCATGACCCCCGCTTCGCAACACTCCAACAATGCGAGCGTCCGACGCTCGAAAGGCTCCTCACAGCGTGCCGCTGCGAGGGGCGAACGCTCACGCGGATCCTCGCGCGCATCCCTGCTGATGCGGCTCCTGATCACGCTCATGGTCTTCGGGGCGTGCGGGGCCGTCGCCTGGTGGGCATTCCGCCCCGTACCTGCCGCGCAGGAAACGACGACGGCCGAGACCAGCGCACAGTCGACGACGCTTCCGTTGTTCGACCGCGTCGCCGTCTCGGGGCGCGTTGGTGCCACGCCGACGATTGAGATCAAGGCACCCCTGGAGGTCGACGGCACCAAGGCAGCGACTGTCATTGCTGGCAACGGACGTCAGATCACCGAGGGGTCTCCCGTGCTGGTCGCTATCACGGCCTTCGACGGAAAGACCGGCACGAACCTGTCCGATTCGGGTCGCCCCCAGCTGAGCCTGGGGATCGTCGGCACCAACGTCATCGGTGATGACCTGACGAATATTGTGATCGGGCAGAACGAGGGGTCGCGTATTCTCGCCTACCGGACGATTGCGCCGGGCGCAGGCGCGCCTGGTTCGACGAGCAACATCGAGGTTGAGGTCATCGACATCCTGCCCTCCATCGCGGTGGGCACGGAAGCGGATGCGTCAAACGGCCCGTTGACCGTCAACATTGTCCCCGAAGGCCCAATCATCACCCACGGCACGACTGTGCCCGACCGTGTGACGACGCAGACGCTCATCAAGGGCGATGGCATCCAGGTGCACGAGAGTGATCGCGTGGTCGCCCAGTTCACCGCCGTGGGCTGGAACGACGGTGTCGTGCGAGTGTCCACGTGGGAGACCGGCGTCCCCCAGGTCATCAATCTCGGTAAAGCCATGCGTGGCCTGCAGACCGCCCTGGTGGATCAGAAGGTTGGCTCGCGTCTGGCGATTACGATTCCCCCAGACCTGGCGGCCGGCGACGACACCCTGTGCTTCGTCATCGACATTCTTGGCACCGAACCGGGGCTGAGTGCGACTGGGGATACGACACCGCAGTCCTGATCGTTCACCCCGTGAGAGTGGGCGGGCATCGGCAGTCGGCCTTGTGGGACACTGGGAGGCATGCTGAGATGGATGACCGCCGGAGAATCGCACGGACCCGCATTGCTTGCCACGATAGAGGGCTTGCCCTCGGGCTTGCGGATCACGACCGATGACCTGCGCCGCGTCTTGGCGCGTCGGCGTCTGGGATATGGGCGTGGTGCACGCCAGAAGTTCGAGGCCGACGAGGTCTCGATCCTGGCGGGTGTGCGACACGGGGTGACGACGGGTGCGCCCGTGGCGATTCGGATTGGAAACTCCGAGTGGCCCAAGTGGGAAACAGTCATGAGTGCCGACCCCGTTGATCCCTCCGCTCTGCTCATCGATGCTGGCACGGGTGACGAGCGTGAGATCGCGCGTAACCGCCCGCTGACGAGGCCTCGTCCCGGTCATGCGGACCTGCCCGGCATGCTCTCCTACGACCTGTCCGAGGCGCGTCCGGTGCTCGAACGCGCCTCCGCGCGAGAGACCGCGGCGCGCGTCGCCCTCGGGACGCTCGCCGAGGCACTCCTGGAGCAGGTGGCCGGCGTGCGCCTGGTCTCCCACGTCATCGCGGTCGGTACTCAGCGCGCCAGATCCGAGGTGGTGCCGATGCCCGCCGACGAGAACGCCCTGTGCGAGGCCTCTATGCGCACCCTCGACCCGGCTGACAACGCCCGCTTTGAGGCCGCCGTCGACGAGGCGAAGCATGCGGGTGACACCATCGGCGGCGTCGTTGAGGTGATCGCCTACGGTGTGCCTGTGGGGCTGGGCACGCACGTGACTGCGCGCGAGCGCTTGGACGCACGCCTGGCCGCCGCACTCATGTCGATCCAGTCCGTCAAGGGCGTCGAAATCGGTGACGGCTTCGCACAGGCCGCCCTGCTCGGTTCCGCCGCACACGACGAGATCGTGCGCGGGGCGGATGGGCACCTGACCCGCACCACCAACCATGCAGGCGGCATCGAGGGAGGTACGTCCAACGGCGCGCCCATCGTGGCGCGCGCCGGCTTCAAGCCGATCTCGACCGTCCCCCGTGCCCTGCGCAGCGTGGACCTGGCGACCGGCGAGGAGGCTGTGGGCCTGCACCAGCGCTCCGACACCTGCCAGGTTGTGCCCGGTGCCGTCATCGCCGAGGCCGAGGTGGCCTTGGTTTTGGCCGACGCCCTCTTCGATCACGCGGGCGGGCGCTCGGTGGCCGAGATGCGCCGTAACCTTTCCTCTTACCTGGAGGTTGTGGGGGAGCGCGCATGAGCGTCGCCCTGCCCATCGTCCTCGTCGGGCTACCGGGAGCTGGCAAGTCGAAGGTCGGTCGCCTGCTCGCCGGGCACCTCGGAGTTTGTCACGTCGACACTGACGACCTGATCGTCGAGCGAGAAGGCCGAGCGATTTCCGATATTTTCGCCACCGACGGCGAGTCCGCATTCCGGCTCATGGAGACCGAGGCGGTCGCCGACGCGCTCTCACGTCGCGCGGTCGTGTCACTGGGCGGGGGAGCGGCGGCCACCGACGCCGTGCGCGACCTACTTGTCGGCCATACCGTTGTCTATATTGACGCTCCACACGACGAACTCGTGCGCCGTACAGCATCCAAGACTCATCGCCCGCTGCTCGCCACAGACCCCGACGGGACGCTGCGACGCCTCAGAAGTGAACGCGAACCCCACTACCGTGCCGTCGCCACGCTGACCGTGCCCACCGGGCCGGGACCCGCCGAGGACGTCGCCACCGCCATTCTCACCCACCTGGAGCAGTTATGAGCACCACCATCGAAGTCACCGGCCACCAGCCCTCAACTATCGTCGTCGGCCGCGACCTGGGTTTTGCACCCATCACCGCCGCACTCGATGAGGCAGCCACGAAGGTCCTCATTATCCACGCACGCCCGCTCTCGGCACGGGCGGCGGCGCTCGCCGAACACCTTCGTTCCCTCGGCTACGAGGTGGCCACCGCCGACCATCCTGACGCCGAGGCCGGAAAAGCCATCGAGGTCGTGGCCGGCCTGTGGGACACCTGCGGGCACCTCCAGCTGGGACGCAAGGATGCAATCATCGCCATGGGCGGGGGAGCGACCACAGACATGGCGGGCTTCGTCGCCGCCACGTGGCTGCGCGGCGTGACGCTCATCAACGTGCCGACCACGCTGCTCGGCATGGTCGACGCAGCCGTGGGCGGCAAAACCGGTATCAACACATCGGTGGGCAAAAACCTGGTCGGCTCCTTCTACCCGGCCAACGCGGTCATCGCCGACATGAGCCTGCTGGCAACCCTGCCCCGCGAGGACCTGGCAGCGGGGGCCGCCGAAGTCATCAAGTGTGGGTTCATCGCCGACCCCGAGATCCTGCGCATCGTGGGGGAGACCTCCCCGGAGATCCTCCTTGACCCCTCCAGCGAGCAGCTGGCTGAGATCACTACCCGCGCGATCACGGTTAAGGCCCACGTCGTCTCCGCCGACCTGACCGAAGGCGGACTGCGCGAGATCCTCAACTATGGGCACACCCTCGCCCACGCGATCGAACGAGCGAACGACTACACGTGGCGCCATGGCGACGCGGTGGCCGTCGGCTGCTGCTTCGCCGCGCGCCTGAGCGCTCAGCGCGGGCTCCTCGGGGCTGACGAAGTCGCGCTTCACGACGAACTCTTCGCCCGCGTTGGGCTGCCCACCCGCTACGAAGGCAGCTCTCTGGAGGAACTGACCCACATCATGGCCTCGGACAAGAAGGTGCGCCGCGGTATCCTGCGCTTCGTGCTGCTCGACGGCATCGCACACCCGAGCACTCTCGCAGTGGAACCCAACGAACTGGTGGCCCCAGCACGCGCCATCGGGATCGACGCATGAGTCTGATCGTCTTGATTGGCGTCACCGGCTCAGGTAAAACGACGGTCGGTCGCCTCCTCGCACAGCGCTATCACCTGCCGCTTCGCGAAACGGACAATGCTGTGGAAGAGCGCCTCGGTGCCTCAATGCGCACGCTTGTCGTGAGCCGTGACCCTCGCCTGGCCATCACTGCACGCGAAGAAGCTGAACAGCTCCTTCACCTTGACGAGGGCATTGTCACGCTCGGTGCCTCCCAACCGCTCGACTCAGCCACTGCCTCGGCGATCCACGACGCGCGGGGCCGGGGTGCCGTTGTCGTCGAACTCTCCGCGGACCTTTCCGCGGTATCGCGCCGAGAAAACCTGGGGGTCCCGCGTTCTGTCGGCCTCGGCGCACCCCGTGCTGTGCTCACCCAGCTCATGAGGCAGGCTCGTGTCGCCTATGAGGCCGTGGCCGACACAACAGTGGATACGAGCGTCCTCACCCCGCAAGAAGTCGCCGATGTGGTGGCTCGCGCGTGTAAACTGACCTCTGATTACTGATTCCTTTACGAGTGAGGTACCACTGTGGCAACGACCAATGATCTGAAGAATGGCCTCGTTATGGTGATCGACGGCCAGCTCTGGCAGGTTGTCGAGTTCCAGCACGTCAAGCCTGGCAAGGGCCCGGCCTTTGTGCGCACCAAGATCAAGAATGTTCTGTCCGGCAAGACCGTCGACAAGACCTTCAACGCTGGCCTGAAGATCGAAACCGCGACCGTTGACCGTCGCGACATGACGTACCTGTACCAGGACGGCACCGATTACGTCTTCATGGATCAGTCCACCTACGAGCAGATCAACGTTCCCGCCGAGACCGTGGGCGACGCCCGCAACTTCATGGTGGAGAACCAGGACGTCATCGTCTCTCAGCACGACGGCACTGTTCTCTTCGTCGAGCTGCCCGCGACCGTCGTCCTGACGATCACGCACACGGAACCCGGCCTGCAGGGCGACCGCTCCTCCGCCGGCACCAAGCCCGCGACCCTCGAGACCGGCTACGAGATCCAGGTGCCCCTCTTCATGGAGGAAGGTACCCGCGTCAAGGTTGACACCCGCGACGGCTCGTACTCGGGTCGCGTGACCGAGTAATGTCGAAGCAGCACCGCTTCACCTCGCGCACCAAGGCCCGCAAGCGCGCGGCCGATGTTGTCTACGAGGCCGACCAGCGCGGCATGGGGTCCAACCCCGACGTGCTGCGCGACCTCCTGCGCGAGCGCCGCGTCATCACCGCGGCTCAGACTCCGCTCCCGGAGTTCTCGATCCAGATCATCGCCGGTGTGGCGGATAATCTGCGTCGCATCGACTCGCTGATCTCCGCGCACGCCCGCGTGCCCGGCCTGGATCGCATCGCCGCCGTTGACCTCGCAGTTATGCGCGTCGCGGTGTGGGAGATGCTCGAGAACGACGAGGTGTCGCCGATCATCGTCATCGACGAGGCCATTTCGATTGTTCGTTCCATCTCGACCGATACGTCGCCCTCTTTCGTCAACGCTGTGCTGGACGCGATCCGCAAAGATCTCGAGTCTCCCGCGTGGTCGCGCAGGCAGGGCAGCGAGGGAGAGGTGTCGGTCGTCGACTCTGATCATGACGAGGCCGTGGCCGAGTCTGCGCATGACGGTGAATCTCTGCCCGTTCAGGAAGCTCCGGTGCGCTCACTACCCGCCGGTGCCAAGCCTCTGGATGGTGGCAGCGTCGAAGACGAACTCGATGAGCTGCTCGAAGAATACTGAGCCTGCGCATCGTTCGTGATTGTGGCCGCCCTGATTCCCAGGGTGGCCACAATCATGTCTGCCATCAGATACCGATGGCTGCGTTGAGTGCTGCCATGTCGCTGGGGGACAGAGAGACGGGCGTGGAGGAAAAAAGACAATCGTGAATTCGCCCGGAGGGTGCGAAGACCATGTCCCAGTAGATGACCACCTGCCCAGAGACAACGGCTTTCCAGAGGGCGGGCATCTCCTTCATCTTCTCCACGAACTCCGTGTCGGCCAGAAGACGTTGCCCAATCGAGGGAGCCGATCCTGCTGGAACCGCACGGCCGTCGCCAGCAAAGATCAGTACCCGAGAGGTTCCACCATGGCAGTGCCCGATGTGCAGCTCACCGGGGGTGTAGCCGATCAGGTCCAGGGAGTTTCGTCCCTGCCCGATGCCGCCTACTCCTCCCGCGATGTCGATACCGTGCTGGTCCCACATGGCTTCGAGAGCCGCATGCCCCATATGCTCGGAATCATCCCGAGCGAGGAGGCGTTCGCGGGTGATCTCGTCGGAGTAGTCGGTCGCTCGGACAACGGTTGTCACATCGGCGTTGAAGGACATGAGCTTAGAATCGTTCATGCTGACAGGCTATCGCAGGAAGAAGAACTGTCACATACGTGTCTCGCAGCATGACAAGCGAGAAAGGGAGGAACTTGTCAACACAGTTATCGCCGATTGAACAGTGCTGCATCGTCGTCGTTCGCTCGGTTTCCTAAGTGACGTTCCCCGGGCAGCTGGTCGTGTGAGGGCGCTTAAGCCTATACCCTCACTGGGTATTGGTATATACCCAGTGAGGGTATAAAGTTTGATGGGTGGGGGTATGTCTCAGGGGTCCTGCCGTGAGAGAATGACAGAACCTTGGGTGGTGACATCGCACGATTGGAGAACGGGGGAGTCGTGCCGTGCGTTTGGCCGCTGAACAGGCTCGCGCGTCAGCGCAGCCGTGAGCACATGTATTCCGTGCTCACAAGATTGTGAAGATAGCTTCCCTCGCCTTCCGTCATGTCATCAACAACGCGAGGGGCAGCCACATAGCTATGGATAGAGAGTGGTGCATGAAAATGTCAGCACAGTAATCACGTGCAAGAGAGAAGTAGCTGTAAGGCCTGAGGGTGCACAGGTGCGTAATTGTTAGCGAATATATGCATGCATAATCATGCATGATGCTTGCGTGAATATATTCATGTATAAGTATGCAGCAATGGCTGATCACTGCTTATTGTTATGTGTCAGCGATGCCATAGTCCGCCTCTTACAGGAGCAGTTCTAGGAGCCTGTTGCGTTGGGCCTACCCTTGGGTGCGAGGCAGGTCTCGGAGCGTGGCGGTCGTCATTTATGGTCTTCGCATGATGCTCGTAGGCGACATCGTATATGTTTCTCCAGGACTGCGCGGCGGGAGAGCCGTGGTCGCAAACCGGTATGCAGTCAGCGCGGGAGTCAGCTGCCTACGCGCCTGTAGAGCCGTCGCAAGGCCTATGCAACAAATTGGCACATCGACCTTCCAGGCGTGATAACGGTGGCATTGCCGCGCCACCAATATGAATCAAGGCATAATGCAAACGTTTGTATTAAGGGTCTGTGCCCACGGTTTTCATCGGAACACTGTAAGACGTTCGCGCCGCGGCTGAGGCTGCATGTAAGAAAACTGTATACAACTGTCGCCTGTGCATACGGAATACAAACGCTTGCATTATGTTGTCTTCGACTGTTCGTTCATCCCGTGCTGGCCCGAACAACGAGTTCTGTGTCAACGCTTCGGCGCACGGGAGGGATGTTCCGTCCCTTGGCTCGAGTGATCGCCATCTCTACTGCGAGTGCCGCAAGACGCGAGGGGGAGGGATCAATTGATGTTAGTGCAAGTGCGCGCGAGGAAGCGAGCGCGGAGTTATCGCAACCGATGACGAGTACGTCGCGCCCGGGGACCAAGCCATCTTTCAGGAGTGCGAGGATCGCGCCGTGCGCACACTGGTCGTTGTAACAGACCAGGGCATCCACTCCGGCGGGCAGGCCCGCACGAACGGCCAGGAATCCTGCGTCCACGTCGTCTCCGCCGGGCAACGTCACGTAATCGAGTTCTACGGAGCGACAAGCGTCGATAAAGGCAGTCTGTCTAGCGCGCGCTGTGGGTCCTGGTGGACCTTCAATGAATGCGAGACGTCGCCGTCCCCGTCCTCGCAGGAGCGTCATCGCCTCGTGCATTCCTGATTCGTGTGCGCTTGTGATCAGGTCGATGTCGTCACGAGGGGCTTGCTGGTCGATTAGGACGGTCGGAACTGTCGAATATCGCTGCGAGACGAGCGAGGAATCAGCGGCTATGACGGATTGCGTGCGCACCTGTAGGAGGGATTCCCATGCGCGATCAACGTCGCGCGGGTCATCGACTGATTCAACGACGACCCTAAAGTCCTTCCGCTGCGCCTCGCGGAGGATACCCGAGTGGTAGCGCACGTGCAGCTCCCGACCCAAGGAGCAGATCAGGCCGAGAATGTGGGGACGTGCGGAGGAGAGGAGGGATGCCGCGACGTTCGCGCGGTACCCCAGTTCCTCTGCTACCTTCTCGATTCGCTCGCGGGTCGCAGAGGCCACGCGGGGGGATCCCTGGAGGGCGCGCGACACCGTCGCGATCGAGGTCCCAGATGCGGTCGCGATATCGTCAAGGGTGACCCGACGACCGGGGTACACGTCGTGACCTTGTGCTGGCGTGTGGTTGTGGCCGCGTTTGATCGCTGGTGTCGGCTCCTCGGAGATCATTTTTCCAGTCTATAGCCCCTCACGTGGCCTTTCACACGTGTGCCTCAGCTACGTGCGACAAACATGGCGCGTAAAATTGAACTGGAACACATCCTTTAATGACCGTCCTGTGAGGCGGGGAAGGAGCAAGCAGTGGGTTCACTGCACGCTGATCGCGCGTCGCGCGGCAAAGAAGTATTGGGAGCAGACGACGTCGCCCGCTCTCTGACACGAATCGCTTACGAGATCATTGAACGCAACGGCGGTAGCGACAACCTCGTCATCGCCGGCATTCCGACGCGCGGCGCCACCCTCGCGCGCAGGCTTGTCGACAGGATTCGCGAAGTGTCTGACACCTACGCGAACTTGGCGATCATCGACACCACGATGTTTCGCGACGACCTGGCTAGCCAGCCGCTACGCGCACCTAAGGAAACCCTTATTCCGGCTACGGGCCTCGACGGTAAGACCGTTGTTCTGGTGGATGACGTCCTCTATACGGGCCGCACCATTAAGGCCGCGCTCGATGCACTCACCCGAATCGGTCGTCCTGCGGCCGTTCAGCTCGCCGTCCTCATCGACCGTGGGCACCGTGAGCTACCGATCCGACCGGACTACGTCGGTAAGAACTTGCCGACCTCGCGGGATGAAACTGTCACCATCCTGCTCGACGAAACCGATGGACGCGACGGCGTCCTGCTAGGGAAGGGCCTGTAAGCGATGAGCCTCAGCCATCTCATTTCCATCCGCGACTTAACTCGAGAGGAGGCGATCCTGCTCCTCGATACAGCGGAGCAGATGGCGGCCACGCAACACCACAGCGTCAAGAAGCTACCGACCCTCCAGGGCAAGACGGTTGTCAACCTCTTCTTCGAGGACTCGACTCGCACGCGCATTTCCTTCGAGACCGCGGCCAAGCGCCTGAGCGCGGACGTCATCAACTTCCAGTCGCGCGGCTCCTCAGTCTCTAAGGGTGAATCCCTCAAGGACACTGCCCTGACGTTGCAGGCTATGGGGGCTGACGCGGTCATTGTGCGTCACTCGTCCTCGGGTGCGGCTCACCGCCTGGCTCACGCCGGGTGGATGAACCTGCCGGTCCTCAACGCGGGTGACGGCACCCACCAGCATCCGACTCAGGCGCTCCTGGATGCCATGACGCTGCGCCGCCATTTCGGTGCCTCCGACCACGCGGGCTGCATCCCCGAACCCGGCACCGGCCTCGACGGTGCCCACGTCGTCATTGTCGGCGACGTTCTCCACTCGCGCGTCGCCCGTTCCAACGTCGATCTGCTCACCCTGCTAGGCGCGCGTGTCACTCTCGTCGCGCCCCCGACGCTGCTGCCCCTGGGCGTCGAGACCTGGAACTGCGAGACCTCGTACAACTTCGACGAGGCCTTGGCGACCCAGCCTGACGCGGTCATGATGCTGCGTGTCCAGCGCGAGCGCATGTCCAGCGCCGGAGGTGGATTCTTCCCCTCACCTGGTGCGTACCACTCCGAATATGGCCTCACACCGGAGCGCTTCACGAAGCTGCGTCCCGACGCGGTCGTCATGCACCCGGGTCCCATGAACCGCGGCCTTGAGATTTGTGCCGAGGCTGCCGACTCTTCTCAATCTGTCATCGTCGAACAGGTCAGCAATGGCGTGTGCATCCGCATGGCAGCCCTCTATCTGCTTCTCGCATCGGAAGGACACCACAATGACTAAGCAGACCCGTGACATTCTCATCAAGGGGGCGTCCCTGCTGGGTGGGCAGCCCACCGACATTGCGTTGTCCGGCGGCGTGATTGTTGCCATCGGGGTGGGCGCAGCCGATTCGGTGCGCGACCCGCGCGTCATCGATGCCGAGGGCCTGGTCGCCCTACCCGGCCTCGTGGACATTCACACGCACCTGCGCCAGCCCGGCGGCGAGGATGCCGAAACCGTCTTCACTGGCACCCGCGCGGCCGCCGTGGGCGGCTACACCGCCGTGCATGCGATGGCCAATACGACGCCCACTCAGGACACGGCTGCCATCGTCGACCAGGTGCTGGATCTGGGCGAGGCAGCCGACTGGGTCGAGGTGCGTCCCGTCGGTGCCGTCACAAAGGGACTGGAAGGCAAGCATCTTGCGGCGCTGGGTTCGATGGCACGCTCGCGCTCTAAGGTGCGCGTCTTCTCCGACGACGGCAAGTGCGTCTCCGATCCCGTCCTCATGCGTCGCGCCCTCGAATACGTCAAGGGCTTCGACGGCGTGATTGCCCAGCACAGCCAGGACCCCGCTCTGACCGAGGGCGCGCAGATGAACGAATCGGCTCTATCCGGCGAGCTTGGCTTGGCCGGCTGGCCGGCGGTCGCCGAGGAAGCAATCATCGCCCGCGACATTCTGCTAGCCAAGCACGTTGGGTCGCGCCTGCACGTGTGCCACCTCTCTACCGCTGGCTCGGTCGACATTGTGCGCTGGGGGAAGGCCCAGGGGGTAAACATTACCGCCGAGGTGACCCCGCACCACCTGCTGCTCACCGAGCAGCTGGCCGCCACCTACGATCCGCTCTACAAGGTGAACCCCCCGCTGCGCCGCGCGGAGGACGTCGAGGCGGTGCGTGAGGGCCTCGCGGATGGCACGATCGACGTCGTTGGTACGGACCATGCCCCGCATCCCCTCGAGATGAAGGACTGCGAGTGGCAGGCCGGAGCGTTTGGCATGACGGGTCTGGAGACGGCCCTGCCGATCATCATTGAGACAATGGTGAACACCGGTCGCATGAACTGGGAGGACGTCGCGCGCGTCCTGTCGGCGGCCCCTGCCCGCATCGGCCGCGTTGAGACGCAGGGCCAGGGCATCGTCGTCGGTGCCCCCGCCCACATCACGCTCGTGGATGCTTCCGCGCGCGTCACGATTGACCCGGCCAAGCAGTGGACCCGCTCCACGAACTGCCCGTTCCGTGGCATGGAGCTACCCGGTCAGGTGCGCTTCACGATCTATGGCGGCGTCCCGACGGTCGCCGACGCTACCCCGATCGCCAAGGAGGATCGATGACTACGACCGATATCGCCCTGCTCGTCCTGGAGGACGGCACCGTTTTCAAGGGACGTGCCTGGGGTGCGCGAGGTCGCACGCTCGGTGAGATCGTGTTTTCCACGGGCATGACTGGCTATCAGGAGACCCTGACCGATCCGTCGTACCACCGCCAGATCGTCGTCATGACGGCCCCGCACATCGGGAACACGGGTGTCAACGATGAGGATCCGGAGTCCTCCCGCATCTGGGTGGCCGGCTTCGTCGTGCGTGACGCCGCTCGCCGCGCCTCGAACTGGCGTGCTCGCCGCGAACTGGAAGACGAACTGGTCGCTCAGGAGATCGTCGGCATCACTGACGTGGATACCCGCGCGATCACCCGTCACATCCGCGAGCGCGGTGCTATGCGCGCCGGTATCTTCTCGGGTGACGCGCTGCCCGTGGGTGCGCAGTACCTGGGGGACGAGGCCGTGGCATCCCTCGTGCGCATCGTGTCGGAGTCGCCCGTCATGAGCGGGCAGGCGCTGGCCGCCGAGGTATCGACGGATGAGACTTACGTGGTCGAGCCGCTGGGGGAGTGGGAAGGCAAGGAGCCTCGTTGCCGCGTCGTGGCTGTTGATCTCGGTATCAAGTCGCGCACGCCATTCCACCTGGCTGCGCGTGGAGCGCGCGTCTACGTGGTGCCCTCCACCGTTTCCTTTGCGGACATCGAGGCGCTCAAGCCGGACGGCGTCTTCTTCTCCAACGGCCCTGGTGACCCGTCGACGGCTGATCGAGAGATTGGTGTGCTGCGCGCCGTCCTGGACGCGGGCATTCCGTACTTCGGCATTTGCTTCGGTCACCAGCTCTTCGGCCGCGCCCTCGGCTATGGCACCTACAAGCTGGACTACGGTCACCGCGGCATCAACCAGCCGGTGAAGGACGTGGCGACGGGCCGTGTGGAGATCACCGCCCACAACCATGGCTTCGCGGTTGACGCCCCGGTGGGGGAGCCCTCGGTTGCCCCCTTCGATTCGGGCCGATACGGACGCGTCGAGGTGTCGCACATCGGTCTGAACGACGGCGTCGTCGAGGGCCTGCGAGCCCTGGATATCCCCGCCTTCTCCGTCCAGTACCACCCTGAGGCAGCAGCGGGTCCGCATGACGGCGAACTGCTCTTCGACCGCTTCATTTCCCTGATGACCGCAGCTAAGGAGACCCACTGATGCCCCGCAGGAACGATCTGTCGTCCGTCCTCGTCATCGGATCGGGCCCCATTGTCATCGGCCAGGCGTGCGAGTTCGACTACTCGGGAACGCAGGCATGCCGCGTCCTGAAGGAGGAGGGCCTGCGCGTCATCCTCGTCAACTCTAACCCGGCCACCATCATGACCGACCCGGGCATCGCAGACGCCACCTACGTCGAGCCGATCACCCCGGAGGTCGTCGCCTCAATCATCGAGAAGGAGCGTCCCGATGCCCTCCTCCCCACCTTGGGCGGCCAGACGGCCCTCAACACGGCCGTGGCTCTGGCGGAGATGGGCGTGCTCGAGCGATTTAACGTTGAGCTGATTGGGGCCTCGATTGACGCGATCCGAGCGGGTGAGGACCGTGAAGAATTTAAGGAGATCGTCGAACGCTCGGGTGCCGAGGTCGCCCGCTCCTTCATCGCTCACACGATGGAAGAGTGTCACGCGGCCGCCGCCGAGCTCGGCTACCCCCTCGTCGTTCGTCCCTCCTTCACGATGGGCGGCCTCGGCTCCGGATTCGCGTACACGCCCGAGGACCTTGAGCGCATCGCCGGCCAGGGCCTGGCCGCCTCCATCACGACCGAGGTGCTCCTGGAGGAGTCGATCCTCGGCTGGAAGGAATACGAACTTGAGCTCATGCGCGACAAGGCGGACAACGTCGTCGTCGTGTGTTCAATCGAGAATGTCGACCCGGTCGGCGTGCACACGGGTGATTCGATCACGGTTGCCCCGGCTCTGACCCTCACCGACCGCGAGATGCAGCGCCTGCGCGACATCGGCATCGCCGTCATCCGCGCCGTCGGAGTGGACACCGGCGGCTGTAACATCCAGTTCGCGATCCACCCCGAGACGGGCCGCATCATCGTCATCGAGATGAATCCGCGTGTGTCGCGCTCCTCCGCCCTGGCCTCGAAGGCTACGGGCTTCCCGATCGCGAAGATCGCCGCTCGGTTGGCCACCGGCTACACGCTCGACGAGATTCCCAACGACATCACGGGCTCGACCCCGGCCTCGTTCGAGCCGACGCTCGACTATGTGGTTGTGAAAGTCCCGCGTTTCACTTTCGAGAAGTTCCCGGCCGCCGACCCGACGCTCACCACGTCGATGAAGGCCGTCGGCGAGGCCATGGCGATCGGTCGTTCCTTCACGGAAGCTCTCCAGAAGGCTCTGCGTTCGATCGATAAGGGCGGGGTACAGTTCCACTGGGATGGTGATGCGCCCACCCCCGAGGAGACGCGCGCGCTCATCGAGGCCGCATCGGTTGGCACAGAGGGGCGTCTCGTCCAGGTCCAGCAGGCGATCCGCGGAGGCGCGACCCTCGAGGAACTTTTCGCCTCGACGAAGATCGACCCCTGGTTCCTCGACCAGATGTTCCTCCTCGACGAGGTCGCGACCCGCATCTGCGAGGCCGAGGCCTTGACGGGCGACGTCCTGGCCGAGGCGAAGCGCCACGGTTTCTCTGATCGCCAGATCGCAGCCATGCGTGGCCTGTCCGAAGACACGGTGCGCGAAGTGCGCGGAGCCTTCGGTATCCACCCCGTCTACAAGACGGTCGACACCTGCGCCGCCGAGTTCGCCGCCCGCACGCCATACCATTACTCGACCTACGACCAAGAGAACGAGGTGCGCCCGCGCGAGCGCGAGGCCGTCATCATCCTGGGTGCCGGCCCCAACCGCATCGGCCAGGGCATCGAGTTCGACTACTCGTGCGTGCACGCCGCCATGTCCTTGCGCGATCACTACGAGACCATCATGGTCAACTGCAACCCCGAGACGGTGTCGACCGACTACGATATCTCGGACCGCCTCTACTTCGAACCTCTGACCCTCGAGGACGTCCTGGAGATTTACCGCGCCGAGTGCGCGGCCGGCCCCGTCAAGGGCATGATCGTCCAGCTCGGTGGTCAGACTCCGCTCTCGCTGGCAGCCGACCTTGAGCGCGCCGGCGTGCCGATCCTGGGCACGAGTCCGCGGGCCATCGACCTGGCGGAAGACCGCGAGGAATTCGGCAAGGTTCTCGAGGCGGCCCACTGTCCGGCACCCGCGCACGACACGGCGCACACTCCCGAACAGGTCATTGCTGTCGCCGAGAAGGTTGGATACCCGGTCCTCGTTCGTCCGTCCTTCGTGCTGGGCGGGCGCGGCATGGCGATCATCAATGACGAGCCGGCGCTGCGTGATTACCTGGCCAGCCACGACTCCGAGCTGCTGTTCTCGCGCGGCCCGCTGCTCATCGACCGCTTCCTCGACGCGGCCATCGAGATCGACGTCGATGCCTTGTATGACGGCACGGAACTCTTCATGGGCGCGATCATGGAACACATCGAAGAGGCTGGCATCCACTCGGGTGACTCCTCCTGCGTGCTGCCTCCCATGACGCTGTCCGCGCGCGAGCTGGAGCGTATTACCGCCTCTACCGAGGCGATCGCGCGGGGCGTCGGCGTGCGCGGCCTCATCAACATCCAGTTCGCGCTGCTCTCCGACACCCTCTACGTCATCGAGGCAAACCCACGCGCCTCCCGCACCGTGCCCTTCGCCTCCAAGGCGACCGGCGTGCAGCTCGCCAAAGCAGCCGCCCTCATCCAGGTCGGTGCTTCCATCGCGTCGCTGCGCGAGCAGGGCATGCTGCCCGCCACGGACGCCCGCGAAATCCCCGAGGGTGGGTCTATTGCCGTCAAGGCAGCCGTTCTGCCCTTCAGTCGTTTCCGCACGGATAAGGGCGAGATCGTCGATACGATGCTCGGCCCCGAGATGCGTTCCACCGGTGAAGTTATGGGTATCGACTACGACTTCCCGACGGCCTTCGCCAAGTCTCAGCTGGGTGCGTCCACGGATATGCCCACGTCGGGCACGGTGTTCATCTCGATCGCCGACACCGATAAACGAGCGATCGTCCTGCCCGCCGCCCGTATGGCAGAAATGGGATTCACGATCCTGGCGACCTCCGGTACCGCTTCTGTGCTGCGTCGCAACGGCATCCCGGCGCGCTCGGTGCGCAAATCCTCGGAGGGACGCGGCGTGGATGGAGAACCCACGGTCGTGGACCTTATCAACGAGGGCCTCATCGACATGGTCGTCAACACCCCGCAGCGGTCCGCCCCGCGTAACGACGGCTACCAGATCCGCGCAGCCGCGGCCTCGCAGGACCGCCCGGCCGTCACGACGCTGCAAGCTTTCAACGCGATGGTGCAGGCCATCGAGGTCCGTATGCGCGGCTCCTATGCCGTGCGCTCCCTGCAGGAGTGGGACGCCATCCGAACGGAGGAGACACGATGAACCCGCTGTCCGCCACTACGCCCGTATCCCTCGGCTTCGGCGACCGCCTCTACGCGGCCATGCGCGAGCACGGCCCCGTGTGCGTGGGTATCGATCCACACGCCTCGCTTCTTGCCCAGTGGGGGCTTGACGACGACGCGAACGGTGTGCGAGAGTTTTCTCTTCGCGTCGTCGAGGCCCTGGGTGGTCGCGCCGCAGCTTTCAAGCCACAGGCCGCCTTCTTTGAACGGCACGGCTCACGCGGCGTCGCGGTCCTCGAAGAGGTTATCGCTGCCTGCCGTGAGGTGGGCACCCTGTGTATCGTGGACGCCAAGCGAGGCGATATTGGTTCGACGATGGCAGGCTACGCTGAAGCCTTTTTGTCGGACCAATCTCCGCTTGCAGGCGATGCCGTTACGCTATCTCCCTACCTGGGCGTCGGTTCTCTGATGCCCGCTCTCGAGTTGGCCAAAGCTACCGGCAGGGGAGTGTTTGTTCTCGCGCTCACCTCCAACCCTGAGGGAGCGTCCGTCCAGCACGCGCGTCGGGAGGATGGAAGCAGCGTCGCAGGTCAGGTCGTGTCTCAACTGGCGGACTTTAATAGCTCCTGTGATCAATTCCATCTTGGCCCTGCAGGCATCGTCATCGGAGCGACCGTTGGTGATGCTGTGCAGCGTCTCGGCATCGATTTGCCTGCACTCAAAGGCGCGTTTTTGGCTCCAGGAGTGGGCGCACAGGGTGCTGGTCCAGCGCAGGTCAGGCAGGTTTTCGCAGGCGCTGAGGACGCTGTGTTGGCCTCGTCTTCTCGTGCAATTCTGGGCGCGGGTCCGAGTGTGGCAGGACTGCGCAACGCCTACCTTGCGACGGTCGAATCACTGCAATAGTCTGTCGAGTTAATCAGAAGTCGGCGTTTTGGGATGGCGCATGTGCTTTGAAAGGTGACATAGTTTATTTACCGAAGATCCCAACGGAGGAGATGATCAGAATGGCACTACCTGATCTCACGCCGGAACAGAGGGCACAGGCCCTTGAGAAGGCAACTCAGGCACGGCGCCGTCGCGCCGAGGTTAAGAACGCGCTCAAGGCGCGCTCGATGAACCTGTCTGAGGTTTTGGAACTCGCTGATTCAGACGAGGCCGTGGCGAAGATGAAAGTCGTTTCGCTACTGGAGTCGCTGCCGCGCGTCGGCACGAACACGGCCGCCGTCCTGATGGACGAGTACAAGATTGCCCAAAGTAGGCGAGTACGAGGCCTCGGCCCCGTACAGCGCAAGGCTTTGGTCGAGCGTTTCGGCTGATACGGGTACACATGGCACAATTGAGCCATGACACAGGCTCAATTGACAGTTCTTGCTGGCCCGACCGCCGTTGGAAAGGGAACCGTTGTCGCCGCTCTCTTGAAGCGCTATCCGCACCTGAGGGTGTCGGTTTCGGCGACGACTCGCAATCCTCGGCCTGGTGAACTGGACGGCGTCCACTACTACTTCGTTTCCCCTAGCGAATTCGATTCCATGATCGAAAGGGGAGAGATGTTGGAGTGGGCGCTTGTTCATGGGAAAAACAAGTACGGTACCCCTCGCGGTCCCGTTGATACGGCTCTGGCAGCCGGAGAACCGGTGTTACTCGAGATCGACCTCGCGGGTGCACGCCAGGTTCGAGCTAATCGCCCCGACGCCCAGTTTATTTTCCTGGCCCCGCCCTCCTGGGAGGAGCTGGAGCGCCGCCTCGTCGGTCGCGGTACCGAGGGGCCGGAAGAGCGTGAACGTCGACTCGCCACCGCCCGCGTTGAGATGGAAGCGGCCTCCGAGTTCGATCACGTTGTGATCAACGACGATGTCGACCGTGCGGTGAGTGAGCTGGCCGGGCTCATTGGCCTGGAGTAATATCTACCTGAATCTGCCACTGAGAGGAAGACACGTATGTCCGGAATTGTTGCCCAGCCCGTGGGTATCACGTCCCCGCCCATTGATGATCTGCTGGAGCACGTCGATTCCAAGTACGCACTGGTTATTTTTGCCGCGAAGCGTGCTCGCCAGATTAACTCCTACAACCTGCAGCTTCAGCAGAACATGATTCAGTTCGTGGGTCCCGTTGTCGACGTCCAGCCCGACGAGAAGCCGCTGGCCGTGTCTCTGCGCGAGATCAACGAGGGCCTGCTCTCTCTCGAAGCAAACCCCGAGGCCTGACATGGCAACGATCGTCGTCGGGGTGACCGGCGGCGTCGCAGCCTTCAAAGCACCAATCGTGGTCCGCGAGTGTCAACGCGCGGGCCACGACGTGTATGTGGCAGCGACGCGCGCCTCCTTGGAGTTCGTGGGTCGTTCAACTTGGGAGGGGATCACGTCTCGCCCCGTCGCTGTCGAAATTGCGGGGGAAGGACGTGCCGAGCACGTGGAGCTTGCCCGTGTGGCCGACCTGATCATCATCGTTCCAGCGACAGCGAACACCCTCGCCCGGTTGGCCGGCGGCTTTGCCGACGATATGGTGTCGCTGACGGTGCTCGCCTCGGACGCGCCGGTCGTCGTAGCACCCGCGATGCATTCGAACATGTGGCTAGCCCCCGCCACCCAAGCGAACGTGGCGACGCTGCGCGGTCGCGGTGTCCACGTCATCGATCCCGCCTCCGGTGCCCTCGGGTCCGGGGACAGCGGTATCGGTCGCCTCCCCGAACCCGAGGAGATTGCACGCCGAGCCCTGGAGGTGCTCGCACGAGCAGAAAAGGCTGACTCCGCTCCCATCCTAGATGGGCGGACCGTCGTGGTGACCGCAGGCGGTACCCGCGAACCCATCGATCCGGTGCGTTTCCTCGGCAACAAGTCGTCGGGCCGTCAGGGCCTGGCCATCGCCGCAGCCGCTGCACGCTCAGGAGCCACTGTCCGCCTCATCGCCGCTAACATCGACGATTCCGTCATGACGCTTCTTCCGCCCTCGGTCGAGGTCACGCGGGTGGGCAGCGCGCTCGACATGCGCGAAGCTACGATGGCTCAGGTGGTCGGTGCTGACGCCCTGGTTATGACCGCCGCTGTTGCAGATTTCCGCCCACAGTCCGCCCAGGCCTCGAAAATGAAGAAGGACCCGGCGAGGAGCGACGCGCCGGTTCTGCATCTCGTGCGCAACCCCGACATCCTCTTCGAGGTCGGACACAGTAACATTCGTCCGCCCCTCGTCATCGGCTTCGCGGCGGAGACAGGCACGGATGAGGAGATCCTGGCCTACGGCGCTGACAAGGCCGCGCGCAAGGGGGTCGACTTCATCTGCCTGAATCGCGTGGGTGCGACCGTCGGCTTCGGCGACGTCCCCAACGACATTCGATTGCTGGATGCGAGCGGGCGCGTCGTGGGGCGTTACACCGGCTCAAAGGATGAGGTTGCGGCAGGTCTTGCCGATCAGATTGCCGCTTTCCTTGATAGCCTTGAGCGGTGAGTCAACAGCTTTTCTCTTCCGAGTCCGTCACCGAAGGTCACCCCGACAAGGTCTGTGACCGTATCTCCGATGCGATCCTCGACGCCCTGCTTGATGCGGATCCCCACTCGCGCGTTGCTGTCGAGACGATGGCCGCAACCGGTCTCATCCACGTCGCCGGCGAGGTGACCACCGAGGCGTACGTCGAGATCCCCGAGATCGTGCGCCGCGAGATCCTTTCGATCGGATACGACTCCTCGCGAGTCGGTTTTGACGGCGCGTCCTGCGGCGTGTCCATCTCTCTTGACGGGCAGAGTCCCGATATTGCGGGCGGCGTTGACGAGGCGCTCGAGGTGCGTGGCACCGACGGCGGCGATCCTCGCGACCGCCTCGGTGCGGGCGACCAGGGCATCATGTTTGGCTACGCTTCCTCGGACACCCCTGACCTCATGCCGGCTCCGATCTGGCTGGCGCACCGCCTGGCCAAGCGCCTCACCGACGTGCGCAAACAGGGCATCGTCGAGGGGCTGCGCCCCGACGGTAAGACTCAGGTGACTCTCGCCTACGAGGGCGGCCGTCCGGTCGGTATCGACACCATCGTCGTGTCGACCCAGCACGACGAGACCCTGACGCAATCCGCCATCGCGGACGCCGTGCGTGCCCACGTCATCGACCCCGTCATTGAGGAGTCCGGGCTGGCTTTGGCTACGGGTGAGATGAAGGCTCTCATTAATCCCTCCGGTCGCTTCGTGCTGGGCGGGCCTGCCGCAGATGCGGGACTGACGGGTCGCAAGATCATCGTCGACACCTACGGCGGCATGGCCCGCCACGGCGGTGGCGCGTTCTCCGGAAAGGATCCCTCGAAGGTTGATCGCTCCGCGACGTACGCTGCCCGCTGGGTGGCCAAGAACGTCGTGGCTGCGGGTGTCGCCCAGCGCTGCGAGATTCAGCTGGCTTACGCGATTGGACGAGCACGCCCGATCGGCCTGTACGTCGATACCTTCGGCACCTCCACTCTTCCCGAGGAGCGCATCGCCGACGCGATCCGCGAGGTCTTCGACCTGCGACCGCTCGGCATGATCGAGGACCTGGACCTGCTGCGCCCGATCTACCGCGAGACGGCAGCCTACGGCCACTTCGGTCGCGAGCAGTTCCCGTGGGAGGCTACCAACCGCGTCGACGAGCTTCAGGCCGCCCTCGCATGAGCGCCGCCGCGGAGCAGATCGACGACTACGTCCCCTCCTGGGATACTGAGGAGGCGCGGCGGTCGTGGCGTAGGCGTACGAGCCTGGAGATGATCATCTCGGGCTTCATCGGCCTTGTCACCTCCTTCGTTCTGTCGATTGAGGCGTGGCAGCTGGCCGCCGACTCGTCGGCGCGCTTCGGCTGTGACGTCTCCTCCGTGCTCTCGTGCTCGGCGGTCGCCCAGACGTGGCAGGCGCGCATCCTCGGCTTTCCCAATGCGTTCCTCGGCATCTTTTTCGAGGCCGTGGTGCTGGCGATCTCCGTCGCCATTTTCGCGGGGGTGACGTTTCCCCGCTGGTACATGGCGTGCACGAACCTGCTCTACACGATCGCGCTATTTTTCGCGTTCTGGCTCTTTGGCCAGTCCTACTTCATCATTCAGGTGCTGTGCCCCTGGTGCTTGCTTATCACGCTGACGACCACGCTGGTCTTTGGCGGCATCACGCGGATCAATATCCGCGACGGCGTGATCCCGGCTCCGGCCTCGCTGCGCCGGATCGTCGGTCAGGGGTTGGACTGGGCGCTGTGGGGCCTCATTGTGTTCGGCGTCCTCGCGATGGTCGTCGGCAAGTACGGTCTGAGGCTTCTGGGCTGAGCGCGGGACGCACATGGGCACGGGCGGTGTTTGACTAGGCTCATGATGTCCATGCAAGGAATGCTCGACGGGTTCGACGCGCCTGCAGCGCGCAGTGCCGAGGTCGCCCGCGTGATCGTCGACGTCGATCTGGCTCACATGGATCGCTCGCTCGACTACGTCGTACCCGACGCCCTCGTGGACCAAGCTCAGGTGGGTTCACTGGTGCGCGTGCGCTTCTCGGGCAATCGTGTCGACGGCTGGATCGTCGAGCGCACCCGCCGCGAGGTGGACGATCACGTTGGGCGCGTCGAGTCGGTCGTGTCTGCCACGCCCGTGTTGACCCCCGCACTCTACGAGGCATCGCGCCGTATTGCGTCGCGTTTCTTGGCCACCACCTCCCAGGTTTTCTCACTCGCGTTGCCTCCCCGGCACGCGCGCGCGGAAAAGGAGGAATTGGCGTCGAAGCCCCCCGCGTGGCCCACGATCATCGACAAGTCGTTGGGGGAGGGGTGGCGTGCCTACCCCGCTGGGGCGGCGTTCCTGTCCCGTCTGCGCGTCGGGGAATCTCCGCGCGCCATCGTCACGGCGCTGCGCCCTTATCTGCGCGCGTGCCTGTCGGACGCCGTGGCCGCGACCGTGGCCTCGGGACGCGCTGTCATCGTCGTGACGCCCACCGGTGAGCATGCCGCTCGTGTTGCACGAGAACTTGAGGAGAATCTTGGTATCCGTGCGGCACTCAGCGGTGGCGAGGTCTCCCCGGAGGAGCGCTACCGCGTGCACATCGCCGCGTCGCTGGGGCGTATCCCCCTCGTCGTGGGGACGCGCTCGGCCGTGTGGGTGCCCGCTACCCCCCTCGGCTTGATTGTTATTCTCGACGACGGGGATGACCGCCTGCGCGAGCGACGCTTCCCCCGATGCGACGCGCTCGATGTCGCGGTCCAGCGCTGCGCGGTTGAAGGAGCGGGCCTGCTCGTTGCGTCGAACGCGCGCTCGGTGAAAGCCCAGGCTCTCGTGCGCTCCGGATGGGCGGTGAGCCTCGATCCCACGCCCGATGCTCTGCGCGCAGCAACACCGCGCGTACACCTGCACGGGGAGGCGGAGGCGCACAGTGAGGGCGCGGGCGGGCACATGCGTATCCCGCAGGCTGCCCTGCGCATGCTCCGCCAGGGCCTGCGCACCGGTCCTGTCCTCATCCAGGTCGCAGCTGCCGGATACTGGCCTACTGTCGTGTGTCGACGCTGCGATCACCTGGCCCGCTGTCCGCATTGCTCCGGTCCGCTGTCCATGGATGCGGGGGGACGCCTGACCTGCGGGTGGTGTGACCGTGAACCCACCTCGTGGAGATGCCCCCAGTGTTCGGGGCGCGAGCTGCGCGGTGCGCGCGTGGGTTCTTCTCGCACCGCCGAGGAGATCGCGCGAAACCTTCCGGACGCCTCCGTCCTCGAGTCGTCCGCGGCTCACCGCATTACGCGCATGCTGCCCGCGCGCCCCACCGTCGTTGTCGCGACTGCGGGTGCCGAGCCGCCTGTCGAGGAAGGGTACGCCTGTGCGATCATCCTCGACGCAGCCGCGCTCGCCGGTCGAGCGGAGCTGTGGGCACCCGAGGAGGCAGCCCGCCGGTGGCTCGACGCGCTTTCGCTCGTGCGCCCGGGTCACCCCGGCCTCGTCGTGGGAAGAATTCCCGAGTCCCTGGGACAGATGCTCGTACGCTGGTCTCCGACCGACTACGCCCAGCGCCTCCTCGATGAACGCGAGGCCCTCGGTTTCTTCCCTGCCTGCACGATGGTCGCCCTCGATGGAACCCCTGCGCAGGTGCGTCAAGTCGCCGACCAGGTCGTCCGTGAGGGAGGGGCTGAGCTAGTGGGCACCGTCGCACTTCCGGTCACGCGCGAGGGGGAGGAACGCCAGGTACGTACGCTCGTGCGCACGCCCCTGGCCAATGCGGCCACGATGCTCGCTACGCTCACCGACATCCGCCGCTCGCGCGCCGCACGCAAGGTGACGCCGGTCAAAATGAGCGTGAACCCGCCGGAGCTCTTCTAAGTCCGAGGCCACCCGGTGCCGTAAACTGGCGCTCGTGCGCATTATTTTCGCTGGAACCCCCGAAGCAGCAGTCCCGACGCTGCGTGCCCTGCTCTCTTCTTCCCACGAGGTCGCCCTGGTCATCACCCGCCCTCCGGCCCGCCGTGGACGTGGCAAGACCATGCATCCATCCCCGGTTGCCGAGGTCGCCGCGCAGGCCGGTGTGGAGCTGCTCGAGACCACGACGCTGAAGACCCCCGAGATCGGTGAGCGTCTCGCTGAAGTTGGCGCTGACCTCGGCGTTGTCGTGGCCTACGGTGGCCTGGTTCCTCCCGCCGTTCTTGCGATGCCCACCCACGGCTGGGTGAACCTGCATTTTTCCGACCTGCCCCGCTGGCGGGGGGCCGCGCCCGTGCAGTGGGCAATCCGCGAGGGCGACCCCGCGACTGCCTCGTGTGTCTTCACCCTCGAGGAGGGCCTGGACACGGGCGACGTTTACTCTCGCGTGGAGGTTCCCATTGGCCGTGAAAGCGCAGGTGAGCTGCTGACGTCGATGGCGCAGGCCGGGGCTGGCCAGGTGCTCGCCGTGGTTGATGCGCTCGAGGACGGCAGCGCAACGGCGATCCCTCAGCGCACCGAGGGCATCACGCACGCACGACGCCTTGAGCATGCCGACGGCTACGTGTCTTTCACCCATGATGCCGCGCACGAGGACCGCGTCATCCGATCCGTCACCCCCAACCCGGGGGCCTACACGGTGCTGCCCGGCCGCGCGCGCATGAAGCTCGGCGTGGCCACCCCCGTGGAGCGCGACGATCTGGAGCCGGGCCAGCTGGAGGTCACCAAGAAGCAGGTTACCGTCGGCTGCGCACGCGGCGCGTTGGTCCTCGGGCAGGTTGCCCCCGCCGGTAAGTCGTGGATGGATGCCGCCGCGTGGGCCAGGGGAGCACGGCCCGATGCCGGGATGCGCCTTGGCGGAGAGCTGGAGGATGCACGATGAGTGAGCGTCGCTATTCCGACGGGTACCGCAAGCTGCGGCGGGCCGACGAGCCCCGTCGCATCGCCTACGAGGTGCTTCACGAGGTGGCCACCCAGGGTGCCTTCGCGAACATCGTCTTGCCCAAGGCGCTGCGTCAGGCACGCCGAGAGGGTCACTTCAGTGATCGGGATGCCGCCTTTACCTCCGAGCTCGTGCACGGCACGCTGCGCGCCATCGGTCGCCTCGACTGGGTGATCGCCCGCCACGTGGATCGTCCGCTGGCTGACCTGGATCCGCGTGTTCTGGTCCTGGCTCGCATGGGCGCACACCAGCTCCTCGATATGCGCGTGCCCGACCACGCGGCCGTGTCTGCGACGGTCGACGTCGCGCGCGAGCACCTGACCGATGGTCCGGTTCGCTTCGTCAACGCCGTCCTGCGCTCGATTACCCGCGAGGAGGATGCCGAGCGCGAGGCCGCATTGGCCGCTATCGAAGATGAAGACGAGGCCCTGGGTGTGCGTTACTCGCACCCCGCGTGGATGGTCCGTGCCTTTCGCGAGGCTTTGGAGGCGCACGGCTACTCGACCGACGAACTCGAGGATCTTCTCGCCGCCGACAACGAGGTTCCCACGGTCACCCTGGTGGCCCGCCCGGGACTCATGAGCGTCGACGAACTGGCAGACGAAGCTGAGGACATCCTGGATACTCGCGTCGCACTCGGCGCGGTCTCCCCGCGCGCTGTCCTGCTCGAGTCGGGTGACCCCGCCCGACTTCCTTCGATCCGCGATGGGCGTTCGGGTGCCCAGGATGAGGGGTCCCAGCTCGCCGCGATGATTGCGGCGCAGGCCCCCGTTAACGGGGGAGAGGACGCCCGCTGGCTCGACCTGTGCGCCGGCCCGGGCGGCAAGGCCGCAATGCTCGCTGGGCTGGCCGCTGAGTGTGGAGCACGCGTGACCGCTAACGAGGTTCACCAGCACCGCGCACGCCTCATTGAACGCACGACGCGCCTGTATGAGTCGATCGAGGTCGTCAGCGGCGATGGGCGAACCTTCGGTGGTGGCCAGAGTGCCTGGCCGCTAGCCTCCTTCGACCGAGTCGTCGTTGACGCCCCCTGCTCGGGCATGGGATCGATGCGCCGACGCCCTGAATCCCGATGGAATCGCACGCCCGGTGACGTCGAGGAGCTGACGGTACTCCAGGCCGAGCTGTTAGACCGCGCGGTCGCCCTCACGCGTCCCGGCGGCGTCCTGACCTACATCACGTGTTCCCCGCACGCGGCCGAAACCCGCGACCAGGTGATCCGTCTCCTGGAGCGTGGCGAGGTTGAACTCCTTGACACCGTTGCCCTGGCTGACGAGTGCGCGCCCTACCCCCTCGAAGTACCACCCGCGGCAGGCCGCATCTCGGGGACGCAGGGACGTACTCTGCAGCTGTGGGACCACCGGTTTGGCACCGATCTTATGTTTGTGGCGTGCCTACGCAAGCGTTAGCATATGCGTTATGAGCGCCACGATTAGCCCGTCGATCCTGAACTGCGATATCGCCGATCTGCGCGGCGAACTCACGAAGATTGCCGGTGCCGACGTCGCCCACGTCGACGTCATGGATAACCATTTCGTGCCCAATCTGTCCTGGGGTCTGCCGGTCGCTGAGGCCGTCGTCAAGTCGGGCATTCTGCCCGTGGACGCACACCTCATGATTGAGGATCCGGACCGCTGGGCACCGCAGTACGCGGAGGTCGGCTGCCATTCGGTGACGTTCCACGCCGAGGCCGTGGCCGCGCCCCTGCGCTTGGCCCGGGAGCTGCACCGTCTGGGAGCGCGGGCTGGCCTGGCCCTCAAGCCGGCGACGGACATCGCTCCCTTCGTCGATATCCTCAATGAGTTCGATATGATCCTCATCATGACGGTCGAGCCGGGATTTGGCGGACAGTCTTTTATCGAGCAGATGATCCCCAAGATTGAGCGCACCCGCGCCGCGATTAACGCTGCCGGACTCGAGGTCTCGATCCAGGTGGACGGCGGTATTTCGCGCGCGACCATCGAGCGCGCGGCGATGGCGGGTGCTGACAACTTTGTCGCGGGTTCGGCGGTTTTCCGCGCGGAGGACGCCCACCGCGAGGTCGAGGCGTTGCGCGAACTCGCTAATGCTCATACGCACTGAGCGCACACCTGTACGGATGAGCGGGACGAGGCCCAGGCCTCGTCCCGCTCTTGTCCTGCGAGCACGTGTCGCACGTGACGGGTGCACGTGGCACAATGGCTGGCGAGTACTCCGGGGTCGGTGAAAGTCCGAACCGGCGGTGATAGTCCGCGACCCACCCTCACAGATTAGGGCGGTTGAGCCGGTGAAATTCCGGCACCGACGGTTACAGTCCGGATGGGAGGAGTGCATGAGGTGCATCCGTGCGCCTGCTGTGCTACGCGTACCCCGGTGTCGGAAAGTTAGTCGTGGCATCTCGGAACAAGCCTCACGGTGCTCTCGCCGTGGCAGCACCGATCATCTTCCTCGCCCTCATGCTGGCGGGGTGGTGGCTCTCGACGACGCTGACCGGCATCGAAGCCTGGCGTCTGCCCACCCCTCAGTCCGTCGTCGCTAAGGGGCGTCTCGTGCTCGCCCTCCCGATGACGTGGGAGAGGGTTCGGATTACGGGTGCTGAGGCCATTGCGGGGTGTCTTCTCGGATCAGCCGTCGCATTGCCGTCGGCCTACGCGATCTATCGCTCGCGGCTGCTGGCCGCTGCGGTCGAACCCTTCCTCGGCGCGACGCAGGCGTTGCCCGCCATTGCTATCGCGCCCATCCTGGTCCTGTGGGTCGGCTATGGTTTTGTCGCCATCGTCGTTCTGTGCGCCCTCATGGTGTTTTTCCCGATCCTCGTCTCCACGGTGGTTGGCCTGCGTCATATTGACCGTGAGTTACTTGAAGCCGCCGCGCTCGATGGGGCCACGGGGTGGTCGATGGCCTGGCACATGGAGCTACCCCTCGCCGCGCCCGCCATTTTGGGTGGCCTGCGCAACGGCTTCGCGCTGTCCGTCACGGGTGCTGTCGTGGGGGAGATGGTCATGGGCGGAACCGGCCTCGGGCAGGTACTCACTCAAATGAGAAACAACGTCGACACCGCCGGGATGTTCGTCATCATCATCATTTTGTGCACGGTGGCGACCCTCCTTTACACGATCGTGTACCGGATCGAGCGGTCCAAGCGTTACGACATCACGCAGTGAAGGAGAACCCCTTGAACACGTCTCACGCTCTTCGCCTCGTTGCCCTCGGCGCGTGCGCCTCGCTTGCCTTGGCGGCGTGCGCCCCCGGTGGGTCGGCCACTCAGTCGGGTTCCAAGGACGCCTCGAACGTCACGATCGGCCTGACCTACATTCCCAATATTCAGTTCTCACCCGTGTACGTGGCCGACGCGCAGGGCATGTATAACGAGGCGGGTATCGACGCGACGATCCGCCACCACGGTTCGCACGAGGGCTTCTTCACGGCGCTCCTGGCCGGCGAGGAGGACGTGGTGATTGCCTCTGGTGACGAGGCTGTCGCGGCCGCCGCACAGGGCCTGGACATCGTCTCGATCGGTCAGTACTACGCCTCCTACCCGGGGACGGTCATCGTCCCGGCGAGCTCTGAGATCACAACGCTGGCTGACCTGAAGGGGAAGACGGTCGGTATCCCCGGCGAGCACGGTGCGAATTACTACGCGACGCGCTCGGCCATGCAGGAGGCTGGCCTGGCCGAGTCGGACGTGACGATTTCGCCGATCGGCTACACGCAGCAGGCTGCTATCGCATCGGGTCAGGTTGACGCGGTCGTCGGCTTCACCAACAACGATGCCGTTCAGATGCGCCTGGCTGGTCTGGAGATTCGCGAGATTCCGCTCGATCCTTCCCACACTCCACTCGTGAGTGCCTCGATCATCACGACGCACAAGTGGGCGCAGGCACACCCCGAGCAGGCGCGCGCCGTCGTGAAGGCGACGACCGACGCGATGAACGCGATTGCGGCCGACCCGCAGATCGCTATCGACGCCACGAAGCCCTGGGATGACTCGCTGGCGAGCGAGGACTCCCTGGCGAGCGCAAACGCGGTGCTTGCGGCGACTGTGCCCCTGTGGCTGGGCACGTCCGGTCACGCGACCGGCATGCAGGACCTGACCACGTGGGCGCAGATGGTGACCTTCCTGGACTCGCTCGGTGAGCTGGAAGGCCCCGTGGATCCCGCGTCGGTGGCGACGAATGACTACGTGAGTCCCGCCGAGGAACCGCAGTCCTGACTCCTGGCGGTGAGCCGTCCCGAAGGACGCGCACGTTTGGACGTAGGGTAGGCGGGTGAGTACCGCTCCTGCCGCGAACGTGCGCGTCCTTGAGCTTTTTGTCGAGCTCCTCGGTGCCCAACCGGGACGCACGAAGGCCCAGCTGCGCGCACTTCCCGGCTATCGAGGACTCGCCGATGATGCCTTCGAGACTCAGTTTCAGCGTGATAAGGATGCGCTGCGCGACGCCGGCGTGCTGCTGAGGATCGGGCGGGGGGAGCACTACAGCATCGACCGGGATTCTCTTGCCCCCGACATCGAGGTGGGGGCCGCGGACCGCGCGCTACTCTCGCTTGCGGCGCGCGCGTGGGACCGCGGGGACGTTCTGGCCGCTTCCGTTGACGCCAAGGCGGCAGCATCCTCGGAGGAGGAGGTGTCCGCACCCGTGATCCGGCTCGGCTTGACGGGGCTAGAAGCCGCGACTGCTTTCGCGCGCGGGATCCGCGAGCGCCGCGTCGTCAGCTTTGAATATCCGGGGTCGGGGGGGTTGACGCAACGTGCGGTGGAGCCGTGGGCGCTGACCGTGCAGGGGAGGGCGCTGTACCTGTGGGGGTGGGACTTGGATCGGTGCGCGCAGCGCACGTTCCGTGTTTCGAGGGTGCGCTCGAGTGTGGAGTTCCTGGGGGAGAGCGGCGATGCGTCGGTCGCGCCCTCAGGTCCGGCCCCGCGTGTCTCGTCGCTGGTGTCTCCGCTCGTGTGGGTGCGCTCGGGCAGCGCGGCGCGTTCGCTGCTCCTCGGGTACGAGGCCGTGGCTGAGGCTGTTGATGAGCGTTCTCCACGGGAGGGCTGGGAGTCCATGGCGTTGGAGGATGGCGAGCTGGGCACGTGGATTGCCCGCCTGCTGCCGGTGGCTGTCGACGTTGTCGTGGTGGGCCCCGAGGTGCTTCGAGAGGCGATGTTGGAGCGTTTGCGCGCGGCGGCCGCTTGGGGAGGTGGCGATGCCTGAGAACGTGTCCCTTGCTTTCGTGCGTCTGTCGTCAATGGTTGCGTGGATTGCCGAGCATCCCGGCGTGCACGTGGATGATATAGGCGCGCATTTTGGCCGCACGCGCCGCCAGGTACGCCGCGACATTGAGTACTTGGCATCGGTCGGTGATTCTCTGCCCGGTGAGTCTTTCGAGGTGGACTGGGGGCTTTTCGAGGAGGAGCAGCGCGTGTCGCTGCGCTCAACGTTGGGCGCGAGTACGCCCTTGCGTCTGTCCGAGGTTGAGGCTCAGGCTCTCCTGATTGGACTCTCGGCGATCGCGCCTCTTCTGGCGCCGGACGTGGCCGCGCACTTGCCTCACGCTGCTCTCGTCGTCTCCGCGCTGGGTGGGCTGGGGGAGGCGGGCGGCTCGGGCACGATTGACGCGTCGCCCGCGTCGGCCTCGTCAAGGATCGTGGAGGCGCTGCGTGATGCCCTGGAGCGGCGTGAGCGCGTGTCCTTCGACTATGTGTCGACCCGCGGCCAGGTCTCGCATCGCGTCGTCGACCCGTGGTCGTTGGAGGCCTCGGCGACGGGCTGGCTGCTGCGCGGCTGGTGTGATACGGCCCGTGCTCCGCGCACCTTCGCGGTGGCCTCAATCTCGGATGTGAGGGTGAATGGCCCGCGCCTGCAGGCACCGCGCCGGGTGCGCGATGACGCACCCGCGTGGAGGCTCGACGTGGATCGCCCGGCCCGTTGGATCGCTGACGAGTACGGTGGCACCATTGTCGCTGAGCTGAGCGAGGGCGGAGCGCGCATCGACGTACCCGTATGGAACGACGAGTGGGGCTTGAGCCTCCTCACTGACATCGCAGCCCACGTGCGCGCGGTTTCTCCCGACCGTCGGGCCGAGGCCGGGGCACGTGCCCGCTCCATCATCGACGTGTGGACCCAGGAGGACCAATCGTGAGCCCGAAACGACGCCGACACCGTGCCACCGACAAACGGGTCGAACGCACCGAGGAACGCACGAGCGTCGGCGAGGGCAGTGCGGCCCAGCGCTACGCTGCCTTCCAGGAGCACGCCCGCGCGGCCTCGTCCCTGCGCGGACGCTGGGTGGCGGGACTGAGCTTTACTCCCGATCCCTTCCAGCTTGACGCGCTCGACGCCATCGAGGCGGGCAACTCCGTCCTGGTGGCGGCACCCACGGGCGCGGGCAAGACTATCGTCGGCCAGTTCGGTGCCTACGTGGCCCTGCAGCGCGGCATGCGCGCCTTCTACACGACGCCCATCAAGGCGCTGTCCAACCAGAAGTACCTCGAGTTGTGCGACCTCTACGGGACGGACAACGTCGGCCTGGCGACCGGCGACACGTCGATTAACTCCAAAGCTCCGGTCGTCGTCATGACGACCGAGGTATGCCGCAACATGATCTACGCGGGGGCATCCCTGGATGACCTGGGCGTCGTTGTCCTCGACGAGGTGCACTACCTGGCCGACAAGATGCGCGGACCCGTGTGGGAAGAGGTGATCATTCACCTGCCCGCGCACGTGTCGATCATCGCCTTGTCGGCGACCGTGTCGAACGCGGAGGAGTTCGGGGCGTGGATCCGCGAGGTGCGCTCATCCTGCGAGATCATTGTCTCGGAGCAACGCCCGGTGCCCCTCTACCAGCACATGATCGTCGGGGAGGACATCTTCGACCTGTACGCGCCAACCGGCAAGCGCAAGCTCAACCCCGAGCTGGTGGCCGCTACGAACGACTCGGGGATGCGCGGCGGGCGTGGATCTCGCTCGTGGAATCGACCCATGCGCGTGCGCCGGGAGTCGCGGCCTTCCACACTCATCTCGCTGGATCGCGCCCACCTGCTGCCCGCGATCACCTTCATTTTCTCGCGCGCGGGTTGCGAGGATGCCGTGCGCCAAGTGCTGCTCACGCGTATCACGCTGACGACGCGCTCGGAGGCGGCCGAGATCGAACGCTACGTCGACGAGGTCATCGCCCTGATAGCTCCCGAGGATGCCGTCGTGCTCGGTGTTGACGCTTGGAAGCGTGGCCTTATGCGCGGCATCGCCGCCCACCACGCCGGCATGTTGCCTCTCATGAAGGAGGCCGTCGAGCACCTGTTCTCCCAGGGGCTGGTCAAGATGGTCTACGCGACCGAGACACTGGCCCTGGGCATTAACATGCCTGCGCGCACCGTCGTCATCGAATCGCTGACGAAGTGGAACGGATCGGCGCACGTGTCGCTCTCCGCTGGCGAGTTTACGCAGCTGTCAGGACGCGCGGGACGCCGAGGCATCGACACCGAGGGGCACGCAGTCGTCTCCCACCGCGGGGGAGTGGCACCCGAGGAGGTCGCGGCGCTCGCGTCCAAACGTACCTATCCGCTGATCTCTGCGTTCACACCGACCTACAACATGGTCGTCAACCTGCTGGCCCGCTCAACGCGCACGCAGACCCGAAAGGTCTTGGAGTCCTCGTTCGCACAGTTCCAGGCCGACTCGGCCGTTGTGCAGCTGGCCACGCGTCTGACCGAACTCGAGGCACGGCAGCACGCGATCGCCGATGACCTGACCTGTTCCGCGGGCGATGTCGGCGAGTACCTCACGCTGCGTGATCGCATCAGCCAGGCTGAAAAGTCGGGTGCGCGCGCCCGTAAGCGCGAGACGCGCGACGAGTCTCGTCGGGTGCTTGCGGGCGTACGCCCGGGAGATGTGCTCGCCCTGATCCGCGGGCGTAAGACGCGCCTGTGCGTCGTCGGCGCGAAGGCGACGTCCGCCTCGGGCCGCGTCGAGGTCTCCGTCATCGCCGAGGATGCCACCTGGCGGGCGCTGGCTCCGGAGGATGTGCGCGGCGGTATCGCCGTCGTCGGACACATGTCGATCCCTGGCGGTTCGGCCCTGCGCCGCACGAAGGAACGTACCCGCATCGCTGGAGAGTTGCGCTCGGGTGCGGCCAAGGGATGCTACCCACTGCCCGCCCAGGCCTCGGGCGAAGCGGACACGATCGGAGAGCTGCGCGCGGCCATGCGCGCCCACCCCGCGCACCGCTGCCCTCACCGCGAGGAGCATGCGCGTGCGGGTGCCCAGTGGGCGCGCCTGGGACGTGAGATCGATCTTCTGCGCCGCTCCATCGACTCTCAGACGGGTTCGGTGGCGGCCCACTTTGACCGTGTCTGCGCGGTCCTTGAGCGCCTCGGTTTTCTGGACGGCGACCGGGTGACGGCGTCGGGGGAGAGGCTGCGCCGCATTTTCGGTGAGCGTGACCTGGTGATCGCGATGTCACTCAACGAGGGCGCGTGGAACGACCTGGACGAGGCCGAGCTTGCCTCGATGGTCTCCGCCCTGGTGTATGACTCTCGCAGTGACGACGACGCCAACGAGCTGGCCCCCACCGGTGTCGGCATCCGTCTGCGCACGGCGTGGGAAGAATCCTTGGGAACGCTCGCGCGCGTGCACCGCGTAGAGAAGCAGTGCGGGTGCGACCCGACGCCATCCTTGGATGCGGGACTCATGTCTGCGACACTCGCGTGGGCGCACGGCTCGACGCTGGCCACCGCCATCGACGGGACTGATATTCAGGCTGGTGACTTCGTGCGCTGGATGCGCCAGGTCATGGATTGCCTGGGACAGATCGCTTCCTCCGTGCCCACGAGCGATCTCGCACGTCGGGCCGAGGCCGCCAAGGATCGCATCGGTCGCGGTATCGTGGCCTGGTCCACCATTTGACACTCCGGGGAGGTAGGCATGGTGCATCGGGAGATTTTGCACCGAGTGTCGTTCGCACACGTGTGCGGGGATGCGTTGATCGGAGCCTCCGCTGGCCTGGCCCTGTACTCCGCTTTCCCGCCGATCGGGTGGTGGTGGATGACGATCCCAGCGCTGGCCCTGTTCATCTCCCGCATCGACGAGGCCCGGGCTCCTCGCGCGCTCACCGTGACGGTCGCGTTCGGGATGAGCATGTGGCTGCCTCTTATCGACTGGGTTCCCATGGCCGTGGGCATGAAGCCGGCGTGGTTTGTCCTTGCCTTCGCTCAAACGCTCTTCCTGTGCGGCTGGGTCCTGTTTACGCGGTGGACGCAGCTGTGGTCATGGGCGCGCGGCCCACTCATGCAAGCGCTCCTCTATGCGATCACGTGGGCAGGCGTGGATGCCGCTCGTTCGCGCTGGCCGTGGTCGGGCTTCCCCTGGGGGTCCGTGGCTCTGCCGCAGGTGGATGGACCGCTGGGACATCTGGCACCCTATGGCGGGACGACCGTCGTGACAGCCGCCGTCATCTTCCTCGCGGTTCTGACCCGACGCATGTTCGCTTACCGTGATGCAGCCGTGCGGCGTGAACATTGGTTTTCTCGCCCGTTCCTGGCCGTCTTCGTGCTCGCTGGCGTTATTGCACCCCTGGTGATCCCGCTGTCAAACAAAGCCGAGGAGGGCTACCTGCGCGTCGGCGTCGTTCAGGGCGACATTACTCTGCCGGGTCCGCGGGCCTACAGCCACCCGGGCGAGGTGACGAGCAATAACATGCGGGCTTCGCTCAGCCTGGCAGCCGATCCTGCGGTCATCGACAAACCAATCGACGTGGCCCTATGGGGCGAAGGATCGGTGGATCGTGATCCCGTTGCCTTCGCCGGTATCGGATCCATCGTTGATAAGGCGGCAGTAGCCCTGGATGCGCCGATCCTTATCGGTTACACGAACCTCAACGACCGTGACCGCGTGAAGAATTGGCTTGCGATCTGGCGCCCGGGCGTGGGAATCGACGAGAAAGCACGCTACTCCAAGCACGTGCCCGTGCCCTTCGGTGAGTTCATTCCCTTCCGCGAGCTCATCGCGTCCTTCGCCACCGAAGCCGCCCAGTCCGCCACGGACATGGAGGCCGGGGATGAAACCCCGCTCATGAGGGTGCCTGCTCGCGACGGGCGCCGGGTTCCCGTGGCCGTCGGTATCTGCTTCGAGGGCGCCTATCCCTCGGTCATCGGCGAGGGCGTAGCCCGCGGTGGACAGATGATTGTCACCCCGTCGAACAACTATCACTTCCGTTCCTCCGGCGAGTCTGCACAGCAGGGCCAGCTGTTGCGCATGCGGGCGATGGAGTACTCACGCAGCGCCGTCCAGTCATCAACGACCGGTCATTCCTATGTGATCCGCCCCGATGGAAGTGTGCTCGCTTCTACGGACACGGAGTCTGCGGCGACGCTGGTTGCCGATGTGCCGCTGCGTTCCTCCCTAACTGTGACCGCCCGGGCGGGGGAGACGATCCCCTTCGCGTTCATGGGACTCAGCCTGCTGATCGCCGCCTCGGGATGGGTGAGCGCGATCCGGTGGGGCATCGCCGAACGTGCAGCACGTGCGACCACTCGTTAAAACGGGCAGAATGTGGCTCATGACTACAAAGCAGCGTCTTTCTCCATCACCCCAAGGCGACAACACCCTCATCGTGATCCCCACCTACAACGAGATGTCGACGCTGCCGACGATCCTGGAGGAGATCTGGACCCACGTCCCGGCCGCGCACGTCCTTATCGTCGACGACTCCTCGCCGGACGGCACGGGGGAGTGGGTCGACGAGCGCCGCGCGGGGGAGGAGCGACTGTTCGTCCTGCACCGGCCCGCTAAGTCAGGATTGGCCACTGCCTACGTCGATGGCATGGGCTGGGGCATCGAGCATGGATATCCGTTTATCCTCCAGATGGACGCAGACGGCTCGCACCGCCCGGTGGATCTACCCAAACTGCTGTCCCGTATGGGCGGGCCGGATTGTCCGGACCTCGTCATCGGCTCGCGCTGGGTACGCGGCGGCCAGGTGAATGGCTGGTCGGCCAAGCGCGTCGCTCTGTCGAAGGCGGGCAATTATTATGTCCGTTTTTGTCTGGGGACACCCGTACACGATGCGACAGCGGGGCTGCGGGTGCACCGTTCGTCCTTCCTGTCGACGCATGGCATCCTGGGGCGCGTCGAGGCGACCGGTTTCGGCTTCCAGGTAGAGATGACGGAGCTCGAGCGCTCGCTGGGAGCGACGATTGTCGAGGTGCCGATCACCTTCGATGAGCGCATGGCGGGTGAATCAAAGCTCGACTCGTCGATTTTCGTCGAGGAACTAGCGATGGTCACAAAAGGCGGCCTGAGCCGTCTGGCTCAGGCCGCGCGTTCGCTGTTTCGCAGGGATTAGCCCTTGCGGTAGGACCCCTCGGGGCGCAAGCGACCCTCGCGGTAGGCGGTGAGCTGCTCGGTCAAGACGATCTCGAGTTCCTCGATGGAGCGGCGCTCCAGCAGCATGTCCCAGTGTGTACGCTGAGGCTTGACGGGCTTGTTATCCTCATCTTCCTCAGTTTCGCCGATAAGTTCGGCGGTTTGGCCACACTTGCATTCCCAGGTCGCCGGAGCGGTGGCTTCGCTGGAGAGTGTCACCTCGAACTCGTGTCCATTCGGGCACGCGTAACGAACAATGAAACGATCGGCGAAAACGACGCCGTCCTCGGATTCGAGGGACTTGGCACCGATCTGCATGCCACGCAGTGCGCGGTCAGCCATAACAGCCTCCTGGACGTAGATAAGAAACGTGCCCATTCTACCGGACACGTCAAGCGGAATACTGCACGGCCTCTTCTCACCCCACCCCAACGATCCGATAATGTATATTATGTCCGATTAGCTCCCCTGGTCCCTCGACGCGCACGCGCTAGAGTTACGATCATGACTACGGACCATCACACACAGCAAACGGCGAGACATCCCGTGCGGGAGGTATTGGTCCTCACCCTCGCCTGCCTGACCTATTCCATTCTCTCGTTCCTGGCGCGAGCCAGCGAGAGCGTCGCAGTTGCACACGCGCACGACGTCGTCTCCGCTGAGCGCTCGCTCGGCATTGACATTGAGCCGCCCGTGAACTCATGGCTTGCGGCTCATCCGATGCTCGCCTCACTGGCCTCCTTGCAATATGCCGTGTCGTTCTTTCTCTTTACCGGGCTTACCCTGCTCGCCCTGTGGGTCCGTTCTCCGCAGTACTATTCACGTGCCCGCTGGACGCTCGTCATCATGACGCTGGGCGCGCTTATCACCTACTGGACCTACCCACTTGCTCCCCCACGCCTCGTTCCCGAGTTCGGCATCACGGATGCGGTCGCCCAGCACACCTCCGCGTATTCTCACCTCTTCGGCACCCTCGCCAACCCCTACGGAGCCATGCCATCAATGCATACGGGCTGGTCGGTCTGGGTAGCTTTTATGCTTGGAACCTACGTATGGCGCTCATGGCGAGCGCGCCTCATCGTAACTTTTCATCCAATTTTGACCATCATGACGATTATCGCAACGGGTAACCATTATGTAGTTGACGCTATCGCCGGAACGGCGTATTTTCTGGTCGCATGGACCTTAGTCACAATTACACAGCGCACGTTATCGGAAAATGTGCGAAGCACCGGCGAGACGTTCTAGGAGAGGCTGAAAATGCGCGATAAGGTTAGTCCTATGAGACTCGGAGTAGATTTTGGTACCACGACAACCGCGATTGCTATTGTTGATCGGGGGAACTACCCCATCGTCTCTTTCGTGAACAACCGCGAGGATACGGTGGACTTCATTCCGTCAATCCTCGCGCTGGACGGCGATCATCTCGTCTACGGCTTCGACGCCGAGGATGCTGCCCGCGAGGGTGCGCCCCACCTGCGCTCCTTCAAGCGCCTGCTGTCGGATCCGTCGGTTACCGACACATCCACACTGCGCCTGGGCAACCACAGCATCTCCGTACTCGACGCGCTCACCGGCTTCCTGACGTATGTCGCGCGCACGGTGCGCACGAACTCGTCGGTTGCCTCCGTGCCCGCCTCGGAGAAGCTTGAGGCTCTCGTCGGTATTCCCGCGCACGCCTGGTCTGCGCAGCGCTTCCTGACCCTCGAGGCGTTCCGCCGTGCAGGCTGGGACGTCCTCGCGATGGTCAACGAGCCCTCCGCTGCGGGCTTCGAGTACACGCATCGCCACGCGGGTACCCTGAACTCGAAGCGCACCTCGATCCTCGTCTACGACCTCGGCGGCGGTACCTTCGACGCCTCTATCGTGTCGGCCACCGGCACACTGCACGAGGTCCTGGGATCGCGCGGCCTGAACCTGGTCGGCGGTGATGATTTCGACGTCATCTTGGCGAACCGTCTCGCAGCAGCGGCGGGCACCGACTCCTGTTTGCTCGGAGACGCCGCGTGGGAACGCCTCATCGAGGATGCTCGCTCCGCCAAGGAGGCCCTCTCCCCCTCGTCGAAGTTCATTACCGTACCCGTCAACGGCGAGCCCACGACGATCCCCGTCGCGGACTTCTATGACGCCGCAACACCGCTCGTGAATGCAACGGTCGAGGCCATGGAACCCCTGCTCGTCCCCGATGCCTCCGGGGTCGGTCAGCTCGGCGGTGACGTCGCAGGCCTGTACGTCGTGGGTGGCGGCTCCCAGCTGCCGCTCGTCGCGCGCATCCTGCGTGCCCGCTTCGGTCGCCGCGTCCACCGCTCTCCGCACACGGCAGCCTCGACCGCCATCGGCCTGGCCATCGGTGCCGATCCCGAAGCCGCCTACACGGTGCGCGAGCAGCTCTCGCGCGGCGTCGGCGTGTTCCGTGAGCGCGACGGTGGCTCCTTTATCTCCTTCGACACGCTGCTCGAGCCCAACACGGAGCTTGCTCCCGGCGAGACGCTGACAATTAAGCGCTGCTACCGAGCGGCGCACAACATCGGCTACTTCCGCTTCGTCGAGTACTCGTCGTTCGACGAGTCCTGGGTGCCCCGCGGCGACCTGCAGCCCTGCGGTGAAGTCATCTTCCCCTTCGATCAGAGCCTGCGCCGCAGCGACGTGGACCTTGAATCGATCGAGGTTGTGCGCACCGAGGATGGACCTCTCATCGAGGAGTCTTACATCGTCGACGAGCATGGCATGGTAACGGTCGAGATTACCGACCTGGATACCGCCTACACGATTCGCCGCCCGCTGGGCCGCAAGTAGGCGTCTTTCCCCACCAACAAGAAAAGGCTGTGGGCCAGGCATCAAGCCTGGCCCACAGCCTTTATGTCATGACCGTTGCGCGGCGCATACCTTTACCCTTGCTCGCGCGACACCTCGCACTCAGGAGGCAGTGCGCTTGACGTGACGACGCACAGCCAAATCATCGACGTAGGCACCGTCGGGACGCTCGAGCGGCAGCTTAGCGAGAGACCCCTCGACCTCACGCCAGACGCGTCCCACAGCGATACCGAAAACGCCCTGACCACCCTGTAGAAGATCAATGACCTCATCGGTCGATGTGCACTCGTAGACGGAGGCACCATCGCTCATGAGGGTGATCGACGCCAGGTCGTCCACTCCCCTGTTCTGCAGGGAGCCGACGGCCACGCGCACCTGCTGCAAAGACACGCCTGCGTCCAGGAGCTTCTTCACGATCTTCAGAACCAGGATGTCTCGGAATGAGTAGAGACGCTGAGATCCAGAACCGCGCGCTGCGCGGATCGAGGGCTGGAGCAAACCGGTGCGAGCCCAGTAATCCAGCTGGCGATAGGTGATGCCAGCGGCGCTGCACGCGATGGGTCCGCGATAGCCGACCTCATCCGTTTCAATGCCCTCAAGCGGGTCGCCGAAAAGCATGCCTTGCCGAGATACGGCGCTGGCTTGTGCGCTCACTGTGGGACTCCTTGACGTTGGGTATTGATAAGAACAGGACTACGGTAGTGCACCGACGATGGGCGGTCAACGACCCTCCCGGCGCGTCTAACCTTGAGGTTAGAGATGGAGATTAACGATGAGAGTCAGATCCCCTCATCGGACAGCGCCGACACTGCCACCGTCAGCATCTCGCGATGCAGCTCAGCGAATAAATCACCCAGCTCAATCGCCCGCGCACGTGCCCGCTCGCGGTCAGCGCCACGGCCTCGTCCCCTCTGGGAGGACACCGTCTGGTCGATGATATCTGCGCTGCGCTCCGCACCCTGACGAACGGCGCGCAAGACACGCACGTCAACGCCCGCACACTCCAGGCGCGCGATCGCAGTGACAGCATGAACACACCGGGCCGGGAAATACCCCGCCAAGTCCGGGGTGATCAGGCCGAGGCGAGAATAGCGTTCAAGCGTGTCCATGTCGACGCCCGTCAGGTCAGCCAGATCGCTGGCCGGAATCGCGCGGCGCCCGCCCAAAGACACGGTCTGCCCCTCGGAGGATACGACCTGAGCGACGCGACGACGTGTGGGCGTGTGGCCAGCGTCGAGGGCATCGAGCTGCGAGCGGATCACGCTCAGAGGAGTGAACGAATCACGCTGCTCAGCCAGGACGTAGCGAAGACGCTCCACGTCTGCGGCGGAGTACTTACGGTAGCCCGCCCCCGTGCGCGCGGGGTTCACGAGTCCCTCGCTCTCTAGATAGCGAACTTTCGACAGTGAGATCGCGGGGAATTCTTCCGCCAACTCCTCAACGACACGCCCGATCGACAGCTCAGGGGAATGATCGGCGTCGTGAGGCCACGACGACACGCCCGCAGCGGGGCGCGCGTCGCGGATACGAGCAGCCGATCCTGTCACGTCAGGCCTGCTTGGTCGACGGCTGATAGGTCAGGCGATACTTGCCGATCTGAACCTCGTCGCCCGCACGCAGCTCGACGGAATCAACGCGCTCACGATTGACGTAGGTGCCGTTGAGTGACCCCGAATCGCGCACGATGTGGCGTCCGTTCGAGGCGATGAACTGGCAGTGCTTACGCGACACGGTCACATCATCGAGGAAGATATCGGCTCGGGGCGAGCGACCGGCGTTCGTCACATCGGGGTCGAGGAGGAAACGGGCACCCGTGTTGGGACCACGCTGAACGATCAGCAGGGCCGATCCGGCGGGCAGCGCCTCAACAGCCTCGCGATCACGGGCAGAGAGAGCAACCGGGGCCTCCTCGACGTCATCCGTGAGGGGCATCAGGCCGAAAACGGACGTTGCTGTAGGGTCAAAAGGCTGGTTGTCGGACATGGTGCGCTCCAAAGGTCTCATAACGGGACTGTCATATAAGTGTAAACGTTCACCATCCCGCAAGCACGGGCACGGTGACCTCCACATTCATTATAGGCCGGGGGGCGTTTATTCATAGGTTGCGTACTGGGCCGGACGCGGCGTGGCGAGGGAGTGAATCGTCACCGAATCGGTCGGGGTGATTGTTACCACGGCCCCCTTTGCGCGCATCTGTGAGGCGGAACCCGCCTGAATTTCCAGCGCGGTGGCAATCGTCTGAGAGTCGCCAATGACCGTCCACGTGTATGGCGCCGCGATCGGGGTGCCATCGACGATGATGCCACCCGCCTGACCGGTGAAAGCCGAGCGCATCGTGAGGCGCACACCATTCAGATCGATGGCCTCGGCACCGGCATTACGCAACTCCCCCAGCGTCATGACAAACTGGGTGGGGCTGAGGGAAGCGCCGGGATCCGCGACTGAGATAGTCACCCCCGGTCCCTGGACAGCAACCGTGCCCGCAGCGATCTGAGCCTGCAACGCTGCTTTCGCGGACGCCTGCTCGCGCGCGTCCGCCTCACTAGCAGCGCTTTGGAGATCATCGAGTTCGCCGGCGAGTTCAGCGCGCCTACCCTGCAGGTTCTGCTCCTGGGTACCCAGCTCGTCCAGGAGGGTGACGAGGTCCTGCTCGGAGAGTCCCTCAAGGGGGTCAGAATGCTGGGCGCGTACCTGTGTCGCCAGGGCAAAACCGAGGATCATAAAGATGATGAGTATGACGATGTGCAGGCCGCGCGGCAGAGCGAAGAAAGCTTCTCGTGCGCGCGCCCAGAGCCCGGGTCCTGTGTGAGACTCGCGGTAAGCGGTGCGCTTGCCGGTGGCATCCGTTTCGAACGAGGCCTCGGCGAGGCTCTCTGGCGCGGCATCATCGACTACGGGGATCGCACGGGGCGTCTGGTCGCTCATATCAGGCCTTCAGCAGGAGTCGGCGGATGGATGCGGTATTGGAGAAGATACGGATGCCCAGGACCACAACGACGGCGGTTGTCATGGCTGATCCCACGCCCAGCTGAGAGCCAAGGAACACCAGGAGGCAGGCAACAACAACGTTCCAGAAGAAGGACGTGACGAACACACGGTCCGCGAACCTTCCTTCGAGCCACGCGCGCCCCGCGCCGAACAGTGCGTCCAAGCCTGCGACAACGGCAACGGGTAGGAAGGGCGCGAGCCAGGCGGGAACGGTGGGGTCAAGCAGGATGCCCAGGACGATTCCGATGATCAATCCGATGACGGCAATCACAATGTGGCTCCTTCGGTCGAAGCGGTGAGAAGTGTGGCGTATTGGGGGGTGGTCGGGGCGAGCGCGTCCATCGAGAGGGAAGGCGCAACCTTTGTGGAGACGGTCATGCCGGTCACCGATTGGGCTGCGGACAGGTAGTCGCCCGTGTTGCCGCGTACGAGGGCGACGGACAGCGCGTTTGAGTCTCCGATGGCGCTGACGATGTAGGGAGAGGACACGGGCGTGATGTTCACCAGGATAACGGAGCCCGCCGTACGCACGAAGGTGGTCGGTCCAATCCGCTGCCCGTTGATCGACACCGCTTCAGCGCCAGCGCCCCACATGGCGTTGACGACCATGGCCAGGTCCTGGTCGCGCACGGCACCGCTCCCCTTGCCGGGCGTGGCTCGGTCCGTCAGGGTCACGGTGATACCGGGACCGCTCACGGCGCTCGACCCAGTCGCCAGAGCCAGAGCATGGTCGGTCTGTGTGGTCGGCCCAGAGCGAGAGTATCCGTCGATCGCACGCCCGAGGGACTGCACCTCGTCGTCCAGGGTCGCGACCTGAGCGGAGCGCTGCGCCGCCTGATGCTTGAGGTCAGCCTTGACGTCCCCGACGGGGGTACGCAGGGAGACGGTGGCCACGACGGATCCGAAGCCGAGGGCAACAGCAACGATGAACACGCCCAGCCGCCCGACGAATCGGTTTGGCGTGGGTCCGTGCTCAGCTCTGTAGTGCTCGTAGCCCGCGTCGAGGGGGTTGGTCAGCATCGATGTTAGGAGTGACATCGATGCAGCGGGGTCCAGTCCCGAGGCCCTGGTAGCCTCGTTCTCCTCCCTTGCTTCCTCGTGGCGTTCCTCGTGCAGCGTCACTGATCGTGCTCCCAGCGGTGCTGGACACGCTCGCGGCGCTCGAAGTCGTCGAGATGCTCGACGACGATGCGGCGCAGCTGTGCTGGGGCGTCCTCGTGGGCGTCAAGCCAGGAGCGCAGCAGTGCCACACTTGCTTCGACGCTGCCCTCACGCGTTACGTCGACGCTGAGGTCGAGCACGCCGCTCACGTAGCGCAGCGCCATGCCGATCGTGTGCCTCTCCCAGTATTCGCGCATGCGCGCCACGGCCTCGGCCACGCCGGAGGACCCCTCCCAGGAGGACGCCTGGAGGCCCGCGAGGGTCGCGCTCAAGTAGTCATTAGATAGGGTATCTGACATCACCGACGCCCAGGCGCGGGAGCGGGTTGTCTCCTCGGGCAGGGAGGCGATAGCCTCGACAGCCATACGGGCAGCCTCTCCGGAACCATCGGCATCGCGCCAGGCGAGGATCGTCTGCTCGTCAACGAGGCCTCGGGCAGCCAGCGCTCGGCGCGCACGCCAGGCAATGTCGGGGTTGTCGACAGCAGCGAAGCCGCGCACCATGGCCTCGTACTCGTCTCCGCCTCGGGCGGCGAACTCAGCGATGAACGCGCGCGTGTAGGCACGCCACGCGTCCGCGTCGCTGGCGACGGATTCCCTCGCCAAGCGAATGGTGGTGGCCAGCACTTGGTCGTGCGATTCGGCGCGGACGCTTCCGGGCAGGAAGGAGGACAGGGCCTCGGCCACAAAGAGCAGCAGACGGTCGCGGATCGCAGGTTCGGTCTCGGTGGGCACAGCACCCAGGACGGCAGCGATGAAGCGGCGCGGATCAAGCAGGCCGTCGCGGACCGCGTTCCACAGGGACGCCCAGATGACCGCTCGGGTGATGGGTGCGTTGATCGTGCCGACGTAGGCCAAGGCGACGTCGGTGGAGCGCTCATCTAGGCGAGAGATCGCGTAGGTGAGGTCGTCGTCGTTGATGACGACGAGGTCAACGAAGGCAGCACCACCCGGAATGGCGAGCACTCCCTCGGGGTCGATGGGTGCGTTCTCGGCGTCGATGCGCACGTCGAAAACATGGGTGCGCTCGAGGGTACCGTCGGCAGCACGCCAGGTCGAGACGGTCACACGGTGGGGACGCAGGACACCGCCGCATGCCTCGCCACCCTGATGGAGAGTGAAGTTCGTGATTGCGCCGACGGGGTCGGTTTCCCACGAGGCAGACAGCATCGAAGGGCCGGGAGTATCCAGCCAGGCGCTCTTCCACGAACCCAACTCCTGGTGGGAAGCCTCCTCGAGTGCCTCGAGCAGGTCACCCAGGCTGGTCGCACCGAAGCGATGCTTGTCGAAGTAGCGTCGGGCACCCTCGTAGAACGCATCCTCTCCAACCCACGCGACCAACTGCTTGAGGACGGCGGCCCCCTTGGCGTAGGTGATGCCATCGAAGTTGGTCTTAGCGGCGGCCACGTCCGGGATGTCGGCGGCGATCGGGTGTGTCGTGGGCATCTGGTCCTGCGTGTAGGCCCAGATCTTTCGGTTCATCGCGAAGTTCGCCCACTCCCCCGTGTACTGGGTTGCTGTCGCGATTGCGCTGGCCCCCTGGTTCTCTGCGAAAGACTCCTTGAGCCACAGGTCGTCCCACCATGCTGGGGTCGCCAGGTCACCGAACCACATGTGGCACATCTCGTGCAGGGTCGTGTTCGCGCGGCGCTGGCGTTCGGAGAAGGTCGGCGTGGAGCGGGAGATGTAGGACTCGTTGAAGGTAATGCAGCCGGGGTTCTCCATGGCACCCAAGTTGTATTCGGGCACGTAGATCTGGTCGTAGGAACCCCAGGGGAAGGTAATGCCGTAGCGCTCGTGGAAGAAGTCCAGGCCCGCGCATGTCACCTCGAAGACGTCCTCGGAGTCGAGGTAGCGCGCGAGCGTGCGTCGGCAGGCCAGGCGCAGGGGCAGCTCGACGTGCCCGCCATCGGCACCGCCACCGCTCCACGTGGGACCCTCGATGACCGCCCAGGGCCCCGCGACAACCGCGGTGATGTAGCTGGAGAGCGGGGGTGTCGTGGAAAAATCGCGGCGCGTCACTCCGTCAGCGGTGGTCTCAACACCAACCTCGACGCCGTTGGAGAAGACGACCCAATCCTGGGGCGCGATGACGTGGAAGGTCCACGCAGGCTTGACGTCTGGCTGGTCGACGCACGGCCACGCGCGGTGAGCGTCGTTGGGTTCAAACTGCGTATAGAGGTAAACCTCTCCGTCTTCGGGGTCCGTGTAACGGTGCAGGCCTTCACCGCTGCGCGAGTAGCGGGCGAGCGCGCGCACCTCGAGGGTGGCGGTCTCCCCCACTGGCAGGCCGGACACCCAGACACGGTCTTCTTCGTCGTCGAAGGGGTGCTCCGCTCCGTTGAGTAGAACGGCTTCGACCTGTCCCGCGATGTCAATGAATGTGCGTTCCTCGCGCGCGACCAGCGTCAGAATGGAGGTGACGGGGTAGGTCTCTCGCGAGGTGTTCATGGCACCCGAAACGTCAACGGTGACGTCGATGGCGGACACCTCGAGGGTGGCAGCGCGGTGTGCTGCTTCGTTGCGTGTCAAGATCTGCATGACTCCTATCCTACTGTGTCACCGAACATGCGCGTGCTACACGGGGGCGCGTAGACGAACTAGAGTAGAGACATGACCTCAGTGATTGATATCCGTCCGTCCATCGATCCGATCCCGCTCGTGCGTGCCCTGGCAGGCCTCGAGGTCCAGGGGTTCTACGGCGCGGACGGTGCCCCCACGCCGCTCGACACCGCCGACCTGGCGATCTCGGGCGTGACCGTTTCCTCCGATGACTGCGAATCCGGCTGGATGTTCGTGGCGATCCCCGGCCTGACCCAGCACGGCATCCGCTTCGCCCACGCGGCCATCGAAGCCGGTGCCACCGTGATTCTCACGGATGAGGCCGGCCGCGAGCAGGCCAGTGAACGAGGCTTGGGCGTGCCGGTCGTTCAGGTGGCTGATCCGCGAGGCATCGTCCCCGCCCTGTGTGACAACGTCTACTCGGCCCCGGCCTCGCGCCTGACGACCATGGCCGTGACGGGCACGAATGGCAAGACGACGACCTCGTACCTGATGCGCGCGGCCATCGCCTCGCGTTTCCCCGAGGCTTCCCTGTGCGGCACTGTCGAAACCCACGTCGGGCCAATCTCGTTCGAGGCCGTGCGCACGACCGCCGAGGCTCCCGTCATCGCCCGCTTCCTGGCCGCGACCGAGCAGTACGGCTGCGGTGCCGGTGTTATCGAGCTGTCGGCGCACGCCCTGTCCCTGCACCGCGTCGACGGCATCGTCTTCGACGTCGCCGCCTTCACGAACCTGCAGCACGACCACCTGGACTACTACGGCGACATGGAGCACTACTTCGCTGCCAAGGCCCTGCTGTTTACCCCCGAGCACTCCCGCGCCGGCGTCGTGTGCGTCGACGACGAATGGGGTCGTCGCCTGGCGAAGCAGGCGACCGTACCGGTGACAACCGTGTCAGCCCTGACGAGCGAAAGCGCCGACTGGCAGGTCCGTGACATCGCGCCAGACCAGTCCATCGGGCGCACGGTCTTCACGCTCGTCGACCCCACCGGCACCGGCCACCGCGTTGCAATGCCCATCCTGGGTGAGGTCAACGTCCAGAACACCGCGGTCGCCATCGTGTCCGCGGTGACCCTGGGCATCGACCTGGCCGACGTCATCACGTCCGTCGAAAATGCTCCCCAGATCCCCGGACGCATGGAGAAGGTCAACCCGACCCCCGGTGCCCAGCCCCTCGTGATCGTCGACTACGCGCACACCCCCGAGGCTCTCGAGTGGACGCTGCGCTCAACGCGCGAGCTGACCCCCGGCAAAGTCGTCATCGTCTTTGGCACCGACGGCGACCGCGACGCGACCAAGCGTGAGCATTTGGCGCAGATCGCGGCACGCGAGGCCGACATCCTGTGGGTCACGGACGAGAACCCGCGCACCGAGGATCCTCAGTCTATCCGTGACTATCTGCTGCGTGGCATCGCCTCCGTGCGCCCCGGCATGGAGGACGTCACCGAGGTTACGACGTGCCGACGCGACGCCGTGCGCCGCGCCATCCTGGCGGCCAAGCCCGGCGACACCGTCATCATTACGGGCAAGGGCGCTGAGTGGTACCAGGAAATCCAAGGAATCCACCACCGCTACAACGACGTGCCCGTCGCCGCCGAGGTCCTCGCCTGCGACGTACGCTCCCACGAGTAGCGGTAATAAACCTGTGAACTGGCGCGCCACGGGGGTCCCCATTCGACCCGCGCGGCGCGCCACGCCGTAGACTGGGCGGGTGAACGACTTCGATACGCAGCACGGCGCGACCCACATTCCCGGGGACGACACAGCCGACGCCTACACCGCGGACCAGGCCCCGGCCTCGTCTGAGATGATCGACCTGACCGACGATGACGCTGCGGCCCGCGCCCGCGTCATGCGCGCCAACCTCGACCAGTTCGACCTGGATGACGAGGACTTGGCGCTGCTGTCCGGCGAGGTTGAGTTCGACGATTCCGGCGATGTCGCGGCGGGCCTGCCGGTCCTCGCCGTCGTCGGTCGACCCAACGTCGGCAAGTCCACGCTGGTGAACCGCATCCTGGGGCGCCGCGAGGCCGTTGTCCAGGACACGCCCGGCGTAACGCGCGATCGTGTCTCCTACCCCGCTGAGTGGGCCGGGCGTGACTTCACGCTGGTGGACACGGGTGGCTGGGAAATCGACGTGAAGGGCCTGGATCGCTCGGTCGCCGAGCAGGCCGAGATCGCCGTGGACCTGGCCGACGCGGTCGTACTGGTCCTCGATGCGACGGTCGGCGTGACGGCGTCGGATGAGCGTATCGTCGAGATGCTGCGCTCGAAGAAGAAGCCGATCATCCTGGCCGCCAACAAGGTCGATTCTCCCCTGCAGGAGGCTGACGCTGCCTACCTGTGGAGCCTCGGCCTGGGTGAGCCCCACGCGATCTCCGCGCTGCATGGGCGTGGCACTGGCGACCTCCTCGACGTCGTCATGGATGTTCTGCCGGCAGAATCCGCCGTGGCCTCGGCGCTACCCTCCGGTGGCCCGCGCCGCGTCGCCCTGGTTGGCCGTCCCAACGTCGGTAAGTCCTCACTGCTCAATTCGCTGGCTGGCGGCGAGCGCGTCGTCGTCAACGAACTTGCGGGTACGACCCGCGACCCCGTCGACGAACTCATTGAGCTGGACGGACGTTCCTGGTGGTTCGTCGACACCGCCGGCATCCGCCGTAAGATGCACCGTACGACCGGCGCGGACTACTACGCGTCCATCCGCACGCAGGCCGCTATCGAGAAGGCTGAGGTCGCCCTGGTTCTCATCGACGGGTCCGCTCCCCTGACCGAGCAGGACGTACGCGTCGTCCAACAGGTCATCGACGCAGGCCGAGCGCTCGTCATCGTCACCAACAAGTGGGACCTGGTGGATGAGGATCGCCAGAAGGAGATCAAGAACGAGCTGGAGCGAGAGCTGGTGCAGGTCCAGTGGGCACCGCGTATCAACCTGGCGGCCAAGACCGGCTGGCACACCAACCGCATCGTGCGCGCGCTCGACGCCGCCCTCGAGGGCTGGGAAACCCGCATCCCGACGGGCCAGCTCAACGCGTTTCTCGGCCAGCTCGTGGCCGCGCATCCGCACCCGCTGCGCGGAGGCAAGCAGCCCCGCATCCTGTTTGGCACGCAGGCGTCGTGCAAGCCCCCGCGCTTTGTCCTGTTTACGACCGGGTTCCTGGATCCGGGCTACCGCCGCTTCATCGAGCGCCGCCTGCGCGAAACCTTCGGCTTCACGGGCACGCCCATTCAGATCTCGGTGCGCGTGCGCGAGAAGCGCCGCCGCTAGGGACACCTCCTGTGCATAGCTGACGCGCGCATCGCCCTATCCACAGGGGTGGTGCGCGCGTCGGCGTTATCCACAGGGGTCACAGTGGCGTTTGCCCGAACGCGAGGGGAATGCGCAGGATGGGGCTATGAACGCCTCTGTTGAATGCCCGATTTCCGTTCCCCTTCCCGATGGCCTGACGCTGTGCGAGGACGGCCTCGTGCGTCCCACCTGGGCGTCCCACGACCGCCTCCTGCGTGACTACTACGACGACGAGTGGGGGGTGCCGGTCCACGACGAGGCCGGCGTGTTTGAACGTCTCGCCCTCGAAGGATTTCAGGCGGGCCTCTCGTGGCGCACTGTCCTCGCCAAACGTGAGGCATTCCGGGAGGCTTTCGGGGGCTTCAGCCCCGACGCCGTCGCCGCTTTCACTGACGAGGACATCGACCGCCTCGCATCCAACCCCGCCATTATCCGCAACCGCCGCAAGATCGAGGCTGCGATTATGAATGCGCGGGCCACGCTCGCTCTGCGTGACGTGGACGAGGCCCACTCCCCCGATGCCTCCCACCTGGGAGCGCTCGTGTGGTCGTATCGTCCCGAGGCCGACCCACGTCCGACCTGTGCGGACGAGGTTCCCGCAGCTCTACCCGAATCGCGTGCCCTGGCTGCCGATTTGAAGGCTCTCGGGTTCCGCTTCGTTGGACCCACAACGATGCTCGCTCTCATGGCCGCGATCGGCATCGTCAACACCGACATCGTGGGTACACACCGCCGACCGGTCTGACCCACATGTTCGCGCACTGTCGTTATCTGGCATGATGGAACCATGGCACTTTCCAAGAAGCTCCTCAGTCAGGACGAGGTCGTCGTCCGCCACATGCACACCCATATCAAGGTCATCCTGCCTCAGATCATCGGTGAGATTCTCCTGGTGCTCGCAGCCACCGTCGGTTCGTTCTACGTCCCGGAAGACTCGCGCTCCTGGGCGCTGCCGACCATCTGGATCGTGGTTCTGATCCTGTCGGTGCCCTTGCTGGCGATCCCCTGGATCAAGTGGATCAGCTCGACCTACACGGTGACCACAAAGCGCATTATTACCCGCAAGGGCATCTTCACGCGCACCGGCCACGACCTGCCGCTCACGCGCATCTCCGACGTCCAGCTCGAGAAGAACATCGACGACCGCCTCTTTGGCTGCGGCACGCTCGCCCTGCAGACCTCGGCGGACGATCCGCTGCTGCTGCGTGACGTCCCCAAGGTTGAGATGGTCCAGGTTGAAATCTCGAACCTGATCTTCCACGATATTCAGGGAGCCATCGACGCGGATCCAACAAACTGATCACACCACGCCAAACCGCGTCCCCACATGCGAATAGACTGGTCTCATGTTCGATGTTCATGGTTTCGAAATGACGGTCTTTAAGCTCCTGATCGGTATCATCCTGATCGTCCTCCACCTGCGCCTCACGGGCAAGCAGCAGACGACCCAGCTGACACCGATCGACTTTATCGGGAACTTTATCCTCGGTGGCGTTATCGGCGGCGTCATCTACAACCACGCAATCTCGTTCGCGGAGTACATCAGCTTCCTGCTCGTCACCTTTGGAATCATCTCCGGTCTGAACTACCTGACGTCGAAGTTCATGTCGACCCGCTCGCTCGTGATGGGAAAGGCGTACAGGATCATCGAGGGCGGGCGTTTTACTCAGGACGCGCTCGACAGCTCGGATCACAAGCTCGACCCAGTCGAGTTTCTCGCAGAGCTACGCGGCATGGGCATCTTTTCACTGAGCGACATCAGCCTCGCACAACGCGAAGCCAACGGTTCGCTGACCGTTCGGCGCATGGATGAAGGCGACGTGAACTACCTCCTGGTGTCGAACGGTCAGATTGTCAGTGACAACATGGAGTTGGCTGGTCGTAGCGACAAGTGGTTGCGCGATGAGCTCGAGCAGGCGGGTGCGGGTGCCCTCGAGAATCTGTTCCTGGTTGAGCTTGATGCTCATCGTCATCTCACCATCGTCGATCAATCGGGGCTGACGACTTCGTCGGCCATCTCCGATGCCGCTGTCGATGAAGTGACAACCGTGACCGAATTTGATGATCCTGGCACACAGACTGCCACGCTTGAGAATTTCATTCCCGCCGATGCGCAGCCGGACGAGGCGTCTTCGCAGACGAATAACTGACCGTCGCAATAGTGTGTCGGTGTTTCCCCGGCCTCATCGCCATTGACGAGGCCGGGGGTGCCCGGGTGGGTGTGTACCCGTTTGTGGCGGTATCGGAAGGGGCCGAACCGCCGAGGTAGGTCGAAATCATCCCCGTCGACAACTTCGACCTAGGGCACAGTTTAGCTCATGCACGCATATAAAATGATGCGCTTCACATCGCAACATAGCCGCGTTCACCTGCGTAATTCTGCGGATAATTGCTCACAAACTGCCATTTACCGAGGATGATACCCAGTTGATAGGCACATCACGTTTCGATAACAAAGATTGTCCGACAAATTAAAATCGGGACAGAGGTCCCCCACGGTGCGCGAGCAGCGGGATTTGAGAGCATGGGGTTAGTCCCAGGTACTGTGGTCGGCGGGTGATGGAGTTCGTTGCTGCGGAGTTGGGAAACCGCGCACGCTACGCTCGGATTATCCAGATCATCCAACAGCACCTCATCTGGCCGTGCTTTATCCGCACGTTAACCCGCTATTCCGAGCCTGGGCAGCCACGCCCACATACGGAAGAGACGGCCCACGTGCGGAAGAGCCGGTTCACGTTCAAGCAAGGTACGGCACCTGGCCGCGAACATCCCCGCCCACGTACGAAACAGACGGCCCACGTACGAAACAGGGAGTTCAC
>NZ_JAPWCL010000008.1:0-94313 GCF_041433955.1 Pauljensenia sp. 20925_1_25
ACCGCCCGGCGCGCGGCCAGGCGGAAAACGGAGCGGGCGACGGGAATCGAACCCGCCTCTGAAGCTTGGGAAGCTTCCATTCTACCGATGAACTACGCCCGCAATTCATCGTCCCGAAGGAATCGACCTGTCGATCATAGCGTCACGATGGACGGGCACGCAACCGGCGTCTCGCACACAGTGCTGCGCTCGCGACGCTGTGGGTTGTGCGATGGCGGTTGTCGCGTGCTCTCGGCAACAAGGCCGCATCCGCCCATGCGCGCACGCCGATCCAGCGCGGAGACGGCAGCGCTCACCGCTCCTGCCGCAGCTCACGCCTCGCGGTCCGCTCCGAGACGCTTCCGGTTCTGTTGCGTGTGTCGACCGCGGATACACTGAGGATCGCTTGACCGATTGGAGGACCCATGCCTCGTCCCGTGGTGGCCGCAGCCATCGTCGATTCCCTGGAGCACCCGACCGTGCTGCTCGCGTGCTCGCGCGCGTACCCGCAGGAGCTACGCGGCCAGTTCGAGCTGCCCGGCGGCAAGATCGAAGAAGGTGAGGACGCGGCGGCGGCGCTCGAGCGTGAGATTGCGGAGGAACTCGGCGCGCACCTGCGGGTGGGGGAGCGCGTCTGCCCGGACGGCGGCCTGTGGTGGCCGGTTCTGGGTGGGCGGGTCATGGGCGTGTGGCTCGCGGAGGTTGCGCCCAGTTCGCCGACTCCGCGCGCTGGTACCTCGCACCTGGAGGCGTGCTGGGTGCCGATCTCCGAGTTGGGGGACCTGCCCTGGATCGTCGCGGACCTTCCTATTGCCGAGGCCGTGGCTGCGCGCTGCAGCCGGTGACACGTCGCGCGTCGGCGGGGAGTGGGTGGCCGACGTGAGTGCGCGTGAGCTGTGTTGGGTGCGCTGAGAGGGCGAGTGATAAAGCGTGCGTTGCTTCCGCGGCGCGGGAATGGTGCCCGCCACCATTTGACGACACATGGGGACCGGATGTCAGAATAAGCGCATGCCGAAGATTATTGGCGAGTCCCTCGCCTCCCACCGCGAGCTGACGCGCACCCGCCTGTTCGATGCGCTCGGGTCTCTCATGGCCGAGCAGGCCTTCGAATCCATCACGATGAGTCAGATTGCTGAGCGCGCCGGCGTGGGTCGCACGGCGGTGTACAACCACTTCGCGGACAAGGAAGTGCTGCTGCTCGCCTACATGCGCCAGGTCACCGAGGAGTTCACGCGGGTGCTCACCGCGCGCCTCGAGGCCGAGCCTGACCCGCTCATGCGCCTGCGCCTCTACATTCGCGCGCATCTGCAGATGATCAGCCGCTACCACGTGAAGGCTGGCATGGGCCTGCGTCGGCAGATGTCGGGTCGGGGTGCCTCGCACCTGCACGATCACGCGGGTATGGTGGGCGAGGTCCTCATTGAGATCCTCGACGAGGCCATGGAGCGTCACCTGATTGCGCAGCAGAATACGTTGGGCGCGGTTCATCTCATTCATGCGACGCTGGCGGGTCAGCGCCTCCCGGCGGATGCGGCGCACCGTGAGTCGGCGCTGGCGCTGGTGGAGACCTTTATTTTGCGAGGCCTGGGTGCCTCCGAGGAGAACGTGCGTCACGTCACCGCTTCGCCTCTCCCCTCCGGGGAATAGTGGGCGCGCCGCGTCCGTTGATTCAGACAGAACACAGGGGTCGTCCGGCCCCAACTGACCTGCCGACCAGAGTGTCGGCGACACAAGGAGAAACATGGCTACCGTTACTCTGACGCAGGAGAACTTCGAGCAGACTGTGTCCGCCGGCGGCATCGTCCTGGTTGATTTCTGGGCGACCTGGTGCGGCCCGTGCCGCCAGTTTGGCCCCGTTTTCGAGGAGGCCTCCGAGAAGCATCCGGACGTCGTGTTCGGCAAGATCGACACGGATGATCAGCAGCAGCTCGCGATGGCCGCTCAGATCACGTCGATCCCGACGCTGATGGCTTTCCGCGATGGCATCGCGGTGTTCCGCCAGTCGGGTGCGCTTCCGCTGTCCGCCCTGGAGGACCTGATCTCCCAGATCCAGAACCTGGACATGGATGACGTTCGCGCGAAGATCGCCGAGGCCGACAAGGCTGAGTGACCGCGTCCCAGCAGACGTCGATGGGTCCCGAGGTGAGAACCTCGGGACCCATTTTCGTATGTCGGGATGCCGCTCGTCCGTGGCGCGTATACGCCGCCGTGGTTGTGACCGGACCCGACCCCTCGCGTACGAGAGGCCGGGGACTGCCCCTACTTCCGGTGGCGGCCCTTACCTCGGCTGAACCTTTCGATCAACTGGAGAAGTGCTACCATAGAAGCTGGAAGAGCAATCAGAGTGCTGATGATGTGTGTGATCATCGCATCTCCTTTCTTCCGGCCAGCCCCCCAGTCTTCCCTGGGGGGCATTAGCATCTGCAGGTTGTCTCCCCCTAGACGCAGGACGGTCGGCGTCAGGCGCTCGCCGGGCGGCGGGTGATGAACTCGCGGTCGGCGTGGTCGCCGACCATGAAGGAATACTCGCCGACGATCTCGAAGCCGTGGCGCGCGTAGAAGCGCTGCGCCCCATGGTTTTCGCTCCACACGCCGATCCAGAGGGTGCGCGGCCCGTCGCGTTCGAGCCACTCCAGCGCGGTGCGCAGCAGGAGGGTTCCGCGGCCGCCGCCCTGGTATCCGCGCAGAATGTAGAGGCGCTGGACCTCGCCGTCGCCAGGCGCGACGTCGGGGTGGGGCAGGTGCGCGGGGCACGCGGTCACGTAGCCGATGAGTCCGTCGGGGAACGAGGCCGGGGCTTCCTCCCCGGAATAGGGGGCGGTGGGGTGTTCGCCGGGGATATGAACGGTGGGGCCGGTGGAGGAAACGAGATCGCTGGGCGTGCAGGAGGCCTCGTCCGGTGACGGTGAGCCATCGACTGTGTCCTCGAAGAGGAGCCAGGTCGCGCGCTGCGGATCTTGAAGTTCGGAGTGTAGGACGGCGGGGGAGTAGGCTTGGTCGAGAAAGACAGTTAAATCGCCCGGCGTGTAGAGGTGCCCGAAGGTCTGGGTGAAGCACTCGCGGGCGAGCGCGGATAGCGCGTCGGCGTCGGCGGGTGTGGCGCGGCGGATCATGGCATCCTCTCGGTCGTGTTCCCTCATCGTAGGCAGAGCTGGGGCGATGCGCCGGGCGGCCCCCAGTGCACAGCGGGGAGCAACCTGAGAATGAGTATCAACCATTGCTCTGGCTGTGACGTGCGCCTTACAATAAGGCGATTAACGAACATTAAAGGAGACGGACGTGGCACGTAAGACCCGCACCGCGCAGGTGCTCAATATTGTCAAGGCACTCGCGTGGGTCATCATCGCGGTGTCCCTGGTCAAGTTCGCGTTTTTCCCCGCCGCGCAGGAGGAGCAGACGGGCGACGGCATGGACCCGGGTGGAACCTTCGGGCAGATGACGATTTCTGTGGGCCGCGCGGACATTACGAACACTGTGAGCGTGACGGGCACGATCCAGGCGGATGAGCCGGTGAATGCTCGCGCGACGCTTGACGGCGAGGTCGTGCGCGTCTATGTCAACGACGGCGACACAGTCGCCAAGGGTGATGCCCTCATCCAGATCCGCAAGGAAATTCCGGGCGAAACCCGCCAAGTCACCGATAAGGACGGCGACGTCACCATGGAGACCGGGAAGCCTACCTTCAAATACGAGACGGTCGCCGCCCCCGGCGACGGCAAGGTGTCCACGAGCGTCCTGGTGGGACAGCAGTTCGCGATTGGCGACACGGTTGCCTCGGTCGCCCCCTCCACGTTCTCGGCCGTCGCCGCCCTGAGCGCCGACCAGATGTACCGCCTCCAGGAGGCACCCTCCACCGCGACCGTCACCATCAAGAACGGCCCGGCCCCCTTCGAGTGCACAGACGTCACGCTTGTCAGCCCCACGAGCAAGACGCAGGACACGAAAAACTCGGGTGCCTCCGAGAACTCGGCTGCGGCCTCGACGGACCTGAAGGCCCGCTGCGCGATTCCCTCCGATCAGACCGTGTTCGCGGGCCTGCAGGTGAGCCTCGAGATGACGACGGGATCGGCGACGGATGTGCTCGCTGTGCCGGTCTCCGCGGTCGAGGGTCGCTACCAGACCGGCACCGTCTACCTGCCGACCTCGGACCCGGCCAACCCGGAGAAGCGTTCGGTCACCCTGGGCTTGACCGACGGAAAGATGGTCGAGGTCAAGGAGGGACTCGAGGAAGGCGAGGAAATCCTCGAATTCACCCCGACTGCGACGAAGGATAACCAGGACGACCCCTACGGCTCGGGTGACACGGGCGGCGGGGCCATGGATGGGGCCGCTGACGCGTCCGACGGGACGAGCGCGCGATGAGCCTCGTGCACCTGCGGGACGTGACCCGCACGGTCACCCTGCCTGACGGCGAGGACCTGCACATCCTGCGCGGCGTCAACCTGGACGTCGCGGCGGGCGAGCACGTGTCCATCGTGGGCCGCTCGGGTACCGGCAAATCGACGATGCTCAACATCATTGGCCTGCTGGACGCTCCCACGTCAGGCACCTACGAGCTGGACGGCGTGGATACGACGCGCCTGGGCGAGGGGCGTCGCGCTCGCATGCGCGGCGAGGACTTCGGCTTCGTCTTCCAGCAATTTAACATTTTCGCCGCCCGTACGGCCGCCGAAAACGTCGAGGTGCCCCTCCTGTATGCCTCCGGCGCGCAACTGCTGTGCAGGCGCTCAATTGCCCTCGACATGCTTGAACGTGTGGGCCTGGCGGATCGCGCCGACTCGCACCCGGGGGAGATGAGCGGAGGCGAACAGCAGCGCATCGCGATCGCCCGTGCCCTCGTGCGCCGCCCGCGCGTGATCCTCGCCGACGAGCCGACGGGCGCGCTCGACCCGGACACGGGCCGAGCGGTCATGACCCTCCTGGAGGAAGTCGCCCGCGAATCCGACTCAGCGCTCATCGTCATCACGCATGACATGGCGGTCGCCGCCCGCGCCTCGCGCGCCTACGAACTCTACGACGGCGTCCTCCACGAGGTCACGGACCCTGGAACCCTGACGCAGCGCGCGGAGGCGGGGAACTCCAGTGTCGACAACGCCGGGACCGGTGGAAGCGCCGGGATCCCCGGGAACCCCTGGGACGAGGCCTCCGCCGCCTCCGCTGGTCCGCAACCCCCGCCGCCTCCCGCGCAGGTTCCGGCACCGCCGTCGGGGGGATCACCTGACGATACGGGTGTGACGGCACGTCAGACGATGAGAGCCGTCCGTAGGGCAGCGGCTCGACAAAGGGAGAGTGAGCAGTGAACGCACTGAGCCAGATCGTGGGCGCCCTCATCGAAGCGTGGGGCGAGGTGAAAGTCCAGAAAGCCCGCGTGGTCCTCTCCCTCGTGGGAGTAGTCGCTGCAGTGGCCGCCATGACGGTCGTTATCGCTCTGGGCGACCTGATCCTGCAATCCTCGCGCGAATTGGCCGAACTCTACGAGGGACGCTCGGTGACACTGCGCCTCGCGCCGGAAAAATCATCAGCAAGCCAAGGAGGACCCTCGAACGAGGCCCCCGCCCAGGAAACCGGAACCGGTGAAGGGACCCAGGCCTCGTCAACCGTCGCGCGACCCGACGAGAAGGATCCGGTGAGCGACGCGATGGCGACGCTCGCGGGCCACCACGACATCCACTACTGGTCGCGCCTGTCCAGCTCGGGCGGCGAGATCGTCGAGGTCCGCCAGGCGCGCAGCACCGGACTATTCCGCGGCTACCCGGTGGTGCAAACACAGGACATGTTCAACGACGTCACGATTCAGGCCGTCGACCCCTCCTTCGAGGTGATTTTCCGAACCCGCATGCTCGCCGGACGCTGGGTGACCGACGGCGACGCGGACCAGCGCCTGACCCCCGTCGTCATCTCCGAGGTCCTGTGGGATCAGCTGGGCCGCGCACCCATCGACCAGGTCCCCATCGTCCTGCACACCACCGACGGCACCGCGCTGCGCGTCGTCGGCGTCACGAAAGCGAAGAGCCGCTTCGACATGCCGACCCTCTACGTGCACTACGACGCGGCGCGCGCCGCCCTGCCGCAGATGGGGCAGCCCACAATGATCGCGTGGGTCAGCCCCGAGGACGCCGAGGAGGCTCGCACGGTGTTGCCGCAAGCCCTCGCCTCGATCCTCGGCGACGGATGGCACGTGAGCGTCACCGGCGGCGAACACCAGGACACGGGCGAAGAACAGCTGGGGACAATCTCCCGCGTCATCATGATTATCGGCGGCATCATCATCTTCCTCGGCGCGCTCGGCCTGCTCAACGTCGCCATCGTGACCGTACGTCAGCGCGTGCGCGAAATCGGTATCCGCCGCGCCGTCGGTGCCTCTGCCGCGCGCGTCTTCTTCGCTGTCTTCATGGAGTCGGTGGTCGCAACCTTCGTCGCCGGCGTCATCGGCGTGGGGATCGCGGTCGTCGTCGTACGCTTCTTGCCACTCGAAACAATAGGAATCGCGCTCAGCGAAACGCCGGCGTTCCCAGCCGGCGCAGCCGTCGCGGGCGTCGCCATCTCTACGAGCATCGGCGCTCTATGCGGCATCATCCCGGCGCTCGCAGCCGTGCGTATCAAGCCGATTGACGCGATCCGCTACTGAGGGTTCAGTGACGAGGCCGTGGCTTCCTCGCCGGGGCCGCGCGTGTTCGCGGTGGGGAGTCGGCCTCGTGCCAGAATCAGCGGGGCAGCGTCACGCGCTTCGTGTCTTCGTTGTAGATGATCATGCCTTCCTTGAGGAGGGCTCGGTAGACGCGGGCGGGTTGGTAGCGGTCGCCGCCGTCGAGGCGTGCGGCGTCGAGGACGCGACGTTTCGTGAGGCCTTCGGTGCCTTCGAAGTGGGCGGAGCGTAGGGCCTTCATGATGCGTCCGCGGGCCTGGCGGTCGGTGCCCGCGTAGGGCTGGGGGGTGGGGCGCTTCTCGTCCTTCGGGAATCCGGCGTGTGCCCAGGCGCAGTGCGTGCGCATGATGCACGTGTCGCAGCCCGGGGAGAGCTGGGTGCACACGAGGGCTCCGAACTCCATGAGCGACAAGCTGACGTCGGCAGCGAGACGTCCATCTGTCGGGAGGAGCGCGTCCGCGCGCTGCGTTTCTGCCTTCGAGGGGGTCGAATGGGGTGGAAACTCCCGGCCATCGAGAAATCTGACCAGCACTCGTCGAACGTTTGTGTCCAGGACCGGGACCCGGATTCCGTGCCTGAACGCCAGGAGGGCGCTGGCCGTGTAGGTGCCCACGCCGGGCAGGAGAGTTAGCTCTTTTATAGTGAGGGGCACCTGACCGCCGTGTTTCTCGACGATGGTGCCCGCACAATTTTTGAGACGCAGTGCGCGTGAGGGATAGCCCAGATTCGCCCAGGCCACAATGATATCCGCGGAGGAGGCCTCGGCTAGGTCGCCGGGTGTTGGCCATCGCTCCATCCACTCCAACCAGATCGGTTGAACGCGCGCGACGGGCGTCTGTTGGCTCATGATCTCGAAGACGAGTGTTCCCCAATCGGACACGTCATCGCCGCGCATGGGCAGGTCGCGTTTGTTGGATGCGAACCAGCGGGGAAGGTCATGGAGGAGTACCTGCGAGGCCTCAGCCGTTGGATTTGTGAACACCCTGTCAGTGTAGGTAAAAAGTCCCCATGAGCGCGTTCTAACATATACGAAGTGTGATGTGGAGCATGAAAATGGCGACTGTTGTATAAACACTACAGGTTCGCTAGTCTGATCCTGTTTTCAATTACCCCCATTTTGTCGAGGGTTCCCTCACTATCAGGAGACGTCATGTCTACTCCTCAGCAGCCTTACGGGCAGCAGCCTGACTATGGCCAGCAGCCTTACGGTCAGCAGGCCGGCTATGGCCAGCAGCCTTACGGTCAGCAGCCCGGTTACGGCCAGCAGGCGGCCAATGGTCAGCAGCCTTACGGTCAGCAGCCTTACGGTCAGCAGCCTTACGGTCAGCAGGCCGGCTATGGCCAGCAGCCCTACAGTCAGCCCGGCTACGGGCAGCAGCCTTATGGCCAGCCCGGCTACGGGCAGCAGGCTGCATACGGACAGCAGCCTTATGGTCAGCAGCCTTATGGCCAGCCCGGCTACGGTCAGCCCGGATTCAACGCTCCCATGCTGGGTAAGCCTCGTAAGACTGCGGGCCTTCTCAACCTTTTCCTCGGCGGTGTTGGTGCCGGCGACTTCTTCCTTGGCCACAAGCAGATCGGTTTCATCAAGGTCGCCGTGACCGTGGTCCTGAACGTGCTTTACTTGGCGACGTTCGACTGGGAGCTGAGCGAAGCGAATCCGTTCGCTTTCTTCCTGATGTTCATCTGGGCGTGCTGCGTGCTCGCCTGCGCGATCATGACCTTCATGGGCAAGTGGATCTACGCACGGGATGCGAACGGCGTTCCGACCGTCTGACGTACTCGCGCGCATCTGAACAGGCGCGTAAGTGAGCGCCGTGTGGGACTCGGCTGATGCCGGGTCCCACACGTGTATCTAGTGCTCCTCACGTTTCTCTGTCCGGGTGCAGCGACGCCCCGTACGCGAGCGTCTCACTGCGTGTCCGAGCTGTTTTGTGGTGTATAGCGCGTGGTGCGGACGAGCGGCCCTCGGTCCCAAAATGCTTGTCGGAACGCGTTTGCGGGCACGCTCGGGGCGCGATCGGGGGTCTTTCGGGGTCGCTGCGGATGACGAAAAGTGGTGTCGACACGCTAGGCTATGCGGGTGCGGCCCGCAGCCGTCACTTCCCACGACAATCGAAAGGCTTAGTTATGACGACGCCCAACCCCTTCAACTCGGAGGACCAGACCTCGGTGCCCGCGCCGGATGCTCCCAGCTTCCCCCAGGCCTCGACCCCCGGTTACGACCAGGCCAACGCTGCTCCGGGTGCACAGCAGCCCGTCTATGGCCAGCCTGCTTACGGCCAGCCTGCTTACGGCCAGCCCGCCTTTGGTCAGGGTGCCTACGCGACCCCGCCCAAGCAGTGGATCGTCGCGCTGCTCCTGGCGTTCTTCGTCGGAATCTTCGGTATCCACAACTTCTACCTGGGCTACACCACCAAGGGCATCATCCAGCTGATCCTGTCCCTGACCGTCATCGGTATGCTCGTCACGGGCATCTGGGCCTTCGTTGAGTTCATCATGATCATCATGCGTTACGGTGCCTACGGCTGCGACGCGCAGGGCCGTCCCCTGGAGTGATCCGCTGAGGCTGTTGTCGCGGCGCTGAGTGTGCGACAATCGAGTCATGCTGCTCAGTGACCGCGACATCAACGTCTCTCTGGATTCCGGCCGGATTCGTCTCGATCCTCTGGACCGTGGCCTGGTTCAGCCAGCCAGTATTGACGTGCGGCTGGATCGCCTCTTTTGTCTCTTCGATAATCACCGCTACTCGGTGATCGACCCTGCGGCGGATCAGTCGGATCTGACGCGACGTATCGACGTGGGGCCGGATCAGCCCTTCGTCCTGCACCCCGGCGAGTTTGTCCTGGGTGCCACCTACGAGCTGGTCACCCTCGGCGACGACATCGCCGCGCGCCTTGAGGGCAAGTCGTCGCTGGGGCGCCTCGGCCTCCTCACCCACTCCACCGCGGGCTTCATCGACCCCGGTTTCTCCGGTCATGTGACCCTCGAGTTGTCCAACGCGGCGACGATGCCGATCCTGCTCTACCCGGGCATGAAGATCGGGCAGCTGTGCTTCTTCGACCTGTCTTCCCCGGCCGAGCATCCCTACGGCTCGCAGGGCGCTGGCTCCCACTATCAGGGTCAGCGAGGCCCCACGCCGTCCCGGACGCACCAGCGCTTCACTCGCACACGCATTGATCGGTGACATGATGGAGTCTCCCCACCCTCCCTTTCCGTCCCGGCTCGCGCGCAGGCGCGCCGAGCGTGCGGCGCGCGCTGCCGCAGCTGATGCGGCCGAACAGGACGCGCCTCTCGCACTGGAATCGGCGGTAACGCCTCCGCCTGAACCTGAGAACCTGCCGCCGACGGCACCTCCTCTGCCTGAACCCGCGGATCCGACCCCGCGCCTACTACCCCCGCCCGCCGGTCAGCGGGCCACCACGATGCGCACGGGCGTCATAACGGGCGTCGTGCTGCCCGGCATGGCCCCGCGTACCGGCCAGGTCACGAACCGGAACGATGCGCCGCCCCCGCCCTCGCCGGTCAGGCGTTCCTTCAAGGAACGCATGGCGAGTGCCCACTCCAGCCTGGCGGACTCGGTCCTTACGTCCGCGACGGGCAGCCCGATCATGCAGACGAACGTGTCCTTGATCGGCCTGAGCACCACCCAGGAGCCGGCGTTCCAGATTGCCGCAGACGGCGAGATCACCAGCGCGGAGGCTGCCGTGCCGATTGCCGCCGCCATCGAGGTTAGCGAACCCGCAGGCGTTATCGACATGCAGGAAGCCCTGGGTCACCACCTGTTCCTCGTGTCGGAGGCCGTGGATCCGGCCGAGCTGGAGGCCCTCGCGATCTCCATGTGGGATGACGCCGGCTGGCTCGCGCCCGGTCGCCTGCACCTGTCGTCGGATGCCGAGCTTGAGGGCCCGTGGTCCCTGGATCAGCCGACGCGCGCGCAGCTGGGCACCCCGTCCCTGCTGACGCATGCGTGGATCTTGCGCTGCCCAGTCTCGCGTGCCGAGGAGAAACCCAGCGCGGTCATGGGGGAGTGGGCGCAGGCTTTCCCCGACGGCATGCCCGTTGGTCTGGAGTACCGCGTGCTCGAGGCGCTGGGCCGCATGGCGCGTCGCCTGGCGGGCGGTTTGCGCCTGGCCGGTAGCGGCTACGTCATGGTTCCCGACGCGGACTCGGCCGTGAACCTGACGGTGTACGCGCCGCGTTGGATCAACCCGGAGGACCTGCTGTCCGCAATGCGTGAGCGCGCCGGGTTTGAGCAGATGAAGGACGCGCGCGACATCGTCCCCGAGGCCCCGGCGCTGACCCCCGCGCAGGCCGCGCAGATCGAGAAGCTGAAGGCCGAGCTGGGTCCTGTCCGCGAGGATATTGCCTCGAAGATCGCGAAGGCCCGTGAGGAGCTGGAGGCCCAGCGTAACGAGCCGCAGGTCGTCGACGGCTACGCGCTCATGTGCCCGATTGGCAATCGCTCTGACATGATGATCGAGGTCCACGCAGTCCCCTCACCCCCGCGCGTGCTGCGCTGGGAGCCGTGGACGACAGGCGCGATCATCGAGTATCAGGTTCGCTGGCTGTCCGGCCTGGCCCCGACGCCCGGCACGAACACGATGAGCCGCACCGCGCGCCGCGAGCGTCTGCGTTCGGCGCAGGAGGTCGAGAAGGCTGCGGGCTTGATTGCGACCCTCGTGGGCGGCAACGTCATCGACGAAGACGGCTTCCTGGTCGGTTTGGCAGATGTTTCCGCTGAGGAAGACGAAGCTGAGCCGCGTCCGTAGATGCGGCTTTTCAGCAGGTGAACGAAAGGGCGGCCCCGCAGGTGTGTCTGCGGGGCCGCCCTTTCGTCATCAGCGTGCGTGCGTCGGTTACTGTCCGCGCTTCACGGACTCGAGCAGCATGACGGCGACATCGCGCACCTCCGGGAGCTTCCCGCGTGTCAGTGTCGAGGTGCCCTCGGTGCCTCGGTCGGTGGCGTCGGAGGAAACGAATCCGGCGGATGTGCCCGACGCGGAGCCGAGCATCTGGGAGCAGAAGGGGCAGGCCGTCGCGACGACGTCCGCGCCCGTGGACGCGGCCTCGACGATACGAGCGTCTGCGATACGGGTCCCACGCGTCTCTTCGAACCAGGCGTGCGCGCCGCCCGCGCCGCAGCACATCGCGCGGTCGCGGTTGCGCGGCATCTCGACGAGTTCCACGTTCGGCAGGGAACCCACGAGCTCGCGCGGCGGCTCGTAGATACGGTTGTGGCGTCCCAGGAAGCACGCGTCGTGGTAGGTGACCTTCAGGGGTGTGCCGACCGAGGGAGCGTTGTCTGCCGACTGTGCCCCGGCCTCGTCCGTGGTGTCCTTGCTCGCGGAGGCAGTGGACGCAGCCGAGGCCGTGGGGGCCACCGGCGTGAGCAGGCCGTCTCGCACGAGGCGGTTGAGGAGCTGCGTGTGGTGGACGACGTCGAAGTGCCCGCCCAGCTCCGGGTACTCGCCTGCGATTGTGTTGAAGCAGTGCGCGCAGGAGACAACAATCTTTTGGGGCTTGGCTTCCTTGAGCGTGTCGATCGCCTGGGCGGCCAACATCTGGAAGAGCGCCTCGTTGCCAGCGCGGCGGGCCGGGTCACCCGTGCAGGATTCGCCCGATCCGAGGACCGCGAAGGACACGCCCGCGGTGTGCAGCAGCTCGGCGACGGCGGCGCTGGTCTTCTTCGCTGTGTCGTCGTAGGCACCCGCGCAGCCCACCCAGAACAGGTAGTCGACCTGCGAGGCGTCCTCGATGTCCTCGCCGACGACGGGGATGTCGAAGTCCAGCTTCTTCGCCCAGTCCATGCGCTTGCGAGCTGCCTGGTTGTAGGGGTTCGCCTTGGATTCCATGCCGCGGAACGCGCGGCCCAGCTCGCGGGGGAACGCACCCTCCATGAGGACCTGGTGGCGGCGCAGATCGAGGATGTGATCGATGTGTTCGATGTCGACAGGGCACTGCTCGACGCAGGCACCGCAGTTCGTGCAGTCCCATAGGACCTCTTCGGAGACGACCTCGGGGACCAGGGGAGCAGTGACCGCGGAAACGCCCTCGGGGCCGGTCGCGCCCGACAGGGACAGGGCGGAGACGAGATCAAAGGAGTGCGGCGAGGCCGGCACGCCCTTGTCAAGCAGTACCTCGCCGTCCTCGATTTTCTGGGGGCCTTCCTCCTGCTCGACGATCTGCACGTTGGAGGCGGATTCCATGTGGTCGCGCAGGCCCATGATGAGCAGCTTGGGGGAGAGGGGCTTCTGGGTGTTCCACGCGGGGCACAGCTCCTGGCAGCGACCGCACTCGGTGCACGAGTACAGGTCTAGACGCGCCTTCCACGAGAAGTCGTCGACCGTGCCCACGCCGAGGACCGTGTCCTCGGGGAGATCGTCGAAGTCGTCCTCGCTGGTGACGGGCTTGCCGTCAATGAGCATGTGGTCAGCCGGTCCCAGGGACTTCGTGCCGTCGGCGTTGCGGCGCGTGTACAGGTTGAGGATCGCGACGAAGCGGTGCCACGCGACGCCCATGCCGGTCTGAATGCCGACGACCGTCAGCCAGGTCATGGAGGTGATGACCTTGAGCGCGCTGACCAGGACGATTGCGTTTGCGAGCGACGCGGCCGAGGAGGAGGCCGCGGCAACGAAGAGCGCGCCGAGCCAGGCGGTGAGTGGGAAGTGCAGTGCGGTCGCGTGGGCCTCGAGGCCCGGCGTGACGCTGAAGAGCGCGTATTCGAGGCCACGCAAGGCCACGACGCACGCGCACACGATGAGGATGACCCACTCAACGAAGAGCGCTTGCCAGCGGGTCGAACCCAGGAAGCGGGAGGCCAGGCCGCGCGGGGAGGAGTCGCGCGGGTGAGGCTTGGCCAGGGACGAGGGCGGGGCGCCGTTCGGGTCGGCCGCGGCGGCAGCACCGTCGGGATCGTCGTTGGACAGGGCCGCCTCGGCGGCCGTGCCGCGCCCGGCGCGCTGGCGCACGATCATGAGGAGGATGATGCCGGCCAGGCCGCCCCACGCGAAGACTTCGGTGAGCCACTCCCACGGCGCGAAGTGGCCGAGGAGGGGCAGCGTGAAGGTCTGGATGCGCAGCTGCGCGTAGCCCGTGACCAGGGTGAGGAAGAGGATCGGGAAGGACACCATGACGAGCCAGTGGGCGCACTTGATCCAGGGGCGGCCCTTGAACTCGCGGTGGGTGAGGGCCGCCGAGACGACGCCCCACGCTCGCTTGCCGACCGGACGCAGGCGCCCCGGATCCGGCGTTCCCGCCGAGACCGTGCGCCACATGTGAGTCAGGCCTCGCGCGAACGACAGGATGGCCAGAGCGCTCACCAGCAGGGCGAGTCCCCACATGATGGCGCTCAGCGTTGGATTGGCCACGTTTCCTCCTCTGTTTTTTCTGCACTCCATTGTGGCATCTCGATCCGCGAGCGACCGAATTCCCCGGCAAAGCGTGCGCAATTACGCGCCGAGTGGCCTGCGCGGAGGCACAGATGTGCTCACCACAACGTGGATATGTGCCACGAGCTGTGAAAAAGTGTGTCAAAGTGAGATCGTGCTTCCCGTCTCGCAGCCAGACATGACACTGTCCGACCAGGAACTCTTCGGGGACGATCACCCGCACGATCACTGCGGTGTCTTCGGAGTATGGGCCCCGGGCGAGGATGTTTCCCGCCTGACCTACTTCTCCCTCTATGCCCTCCAGCACCGAGGCCAACAGAGTGCTGGCATTGCTACCTCGAATGGCAAGCAGATCCTCGTCTACAAGGACCAGGGACTCGTCTCCAAGGTGTTTTCCGAGCAGTCCCTCCAGGGCCTGCGCGGCCACATCGCGCTGGGACACGTGCGCTACGCGACGACCGGCGCGGACGTGTGGCGCAACGCCCAGCCGACGCTGGGTCCCACCCCCACGGGCACGCTTGCCCTGGCCCACAACGGCAACCTGACAAACACGGTTGAGCTGCGTGAGCTGGCCGCCGACATCGCCGACGACGGCGAGGACTTCGAGCGCGGAGCCTCTACCGACACTTCCCTCGTGACCGCGCTCCTCGGCATGGCCGACCGTATTCCCGGTCCGGCCCCCTTCATCGCGACACCCGCCGTCACGCCCGGTGACGCGGAGGGGGACGAGGTGACCTCGGCCTCGGCGGTGGTCGATCCTGAACCCGCGCCCCTCGTTGGTGCCGCCCTGAAGGTCCTGCCGCGCATCAGGGGAGCGTTCTCCCTGGTCTTCATGGACGAGAACACGCTGTACGCCGCGCGTGATCCGCATGGCTACCGCCCGCTTGTGCTCGGTCGCCTGGCCTCCGGCTGGGTTGTCGCCTCCGAGACGGCTGCCCTGGACCTGTGCGGCGCGACCGTCGTGCGCGAGATCGAGCCCGGCGAGCTGATTTCCATCGACGCGTCGGGCGTGCACTCGCGCCGCTTCGCTGTGCGCCGAGCCAACACCTGCGTCTTCGAGTACGTGTACCTGGCCCGCCCCGACACGACGATTGGTGGACGCCGCATCGTCGCCGCGCGCCACGAGATGGGGGCTGCGCTTGCGCGAGAGAACCCCATCGAGGCGGACCTGGTGATGCCCACCCCCGACTCGGGCACGCCCGCCGCTATCGGCTACGCGCAGGAGGCCGGCATCCCCTTCGCGCAGGGCCTCGTGAAGAACGCCTACGTGGGTCGCACCTTCATCGAACCCACGCAGTCGCTGCGCCAGCTCGGCATCCGCCTCAAGCTCAACCCGCTGCGCGAGGTCATCGAAGGCAAGCGCCTGGTCGTCATCGACGACTCCATCGTGCGCGGCAATACGCAGCGCGCGCTGGTCAGAATGCTGCGCGAGTCCGGGGCAGCCGAGGTGCACATTCGCATCTCGTCCCCGCCCGTCCTGTGGCCGTGCTTCTTCGGCATCGACTTCCCGACGCGCGCTGAGCTGATTGCCTCCTCCATGGACGTCGATCAGGTGCGCGCTCACCTCGGTGCCGATTCCCTGGCGTACCTCTCCATCGATGGCATGGTCGCGGCCACCGGGCAGGGGACCTCCCTGTGCTTGGGCTGCTTCACCGGCGAATACCCCGAGGCGATCCCCGCCGGGACGCCCGTACCCGGAACCCCCGACGCCACCCCCTGCTAACCTCCACGCCCGCGACGCGCCCCCCGCGTCGCGGGCTTTGTTACTGTCCCGATCACCCAGACATGGCCTCGTCGAGCGCCACCCGCGAAAGGCACCACCCATGACCGACACCCCCCTTGACTACGCGACCGCTGGCGTCGACACGGCGGCGGGAGACCGCGCCGTCGAGCTGATGAAGAGCGCCGTCGCCGCCACCCACGACTCCACCGTGCTCGGCGCGACCGGCGGATTCGCCGGCATGGTTGACGCGTCGGCGCTGCTGGGCATGGAGAAGCCGCTCCTGGCGACCTCCACGGACGGCGTGGGCACGAAGATTGCGATTGCGCAGGCCATGGATGTGCACGACACGATCGGCCAGGACCTGGTCGGCATGGTCGTCGACGACATTGTCGTGATCGGTGCGCGCCCGGTTCTCATGACTGACTACATCGCCTGCGGGCACGTCGTGCCCGAGCGTATCGCCTCCATCGTCACCGGCATCGCGCGGGCCTGTGAGGCCACGGGCACGCCCCTCATCGGCGGCGAGACCGCGGAGCATCCGGGCGTCATGGCGCCCGACGACTACGACATCGCGGGCGCGGCGACCGGCGTCGTGGACGCCTCGAAGCTGCTGGGGCCCGAGCGCGTGACCGATGGGGATGTCGTTATCGCGATGGCCTCCTCGGGTCTGCACTCTAACGGCTACTCGCTGGTTCGCTCCGTCGTCGCGCGCGTCGGTGCGTCGCTGGAGTCCCACGTTGCCGAGTTTGGCCGCACCCTCGGCGAGGAACTCCTCGAGCCCACCCGCCTGTACACTCGCCTGTGCCTTGACCTGGTCGAGCGCTTCGGCGTCGGCGGCATTCACGCCTACTCGCACGTGACCGGCGGCGGCCTGGCCGCGAACCTGTCGCGCGTCTTGCCCCAGGGTGCCATCGCCACCGTGGACCGCTCCACGTGGACCGTGCCCGCCGTGTTCGACTGGGTGCGCCGCGGCGGCGACGTCACCTGGGTCGGCATGGAGGACTCCCTGAACCTGGGCGTCGGCATGGTCGCCGTCGTCTCCGCGTCCGTCGCCTCCGAGGTCCTGACCGCGATCAACGAGGCCGGGGTGGCGGCGTGGGTCCTGGGTTCCGTGACGTCGGCCGGTGCTGACGGTACGGTGGCTGGCTTCGGGTTGGTCTCGGACCTGAGCGCGGACTCCTCCGGCGTGCGCCTCATTTCCGGCACGAAGGGCGTCCAGGCGGGTGCCGTGCTGCTGCACGGCGAGTACCGCCTCGGCTGATTCTTCTGCGTCTCCGAGCGCGAGCGGGCGGGGCTGGGGCCGGGTGGCCTCGGCCCCGCTGTGCTTGGGGATGGACGAGGCCTTGGCGCGATCAAGCGGGAAACTTCGGCGGGTGCGCATGACAGCGACGCATGCGTGACAGCGATGCGCGCGGTACGCTGACGCGCGCGGTCACGAATCGGGACCTTATGCCAGGTTTCGGGTACGCCAAAGCGGCGGACCGGGGCCGGTCCGCCGAATGGCTCAGCCGTTACTTGGTGGAGGAACCACCCGTCCAGAAGGACTCATCGAGCTGCTTCGGGTCGATGTCGTCGTCCTCTGCCGGAATATCCGCGAAGTCGGCGTATTTCGAGTAGAGGTCGTCGTCGATTGCATCGTCCTCTTCAGGCTCGTCCACGGCACTGTTCGTCGTGTACGAGTCCTCATCCGCCAGCTCTCGCTGAAGTGCGTGTAGGTCGGTGTCGGGGCTGAAGTACTTCAGCTTCCGAGCGACTTTCATCTGCTTAGCCTTTTGACGGCCGCGCCCCATGGCGTCGACCCCCTCCGCGTCGTTCGGGTCCGCATCAAGCGGTTCCCTGGGTGTTCAAAATGTTTCGTGGGACCATCATAGCTAATGGAACGGCTTGACCTCACCTTGGATCGGTTTTTGCGCGCTGAGCGGATTGACCCGAAGGGGGTGAATCCCCGGCAACACGCCGAAAACGTGCGCGACGCGCAGCATCATGTGAACGGTATTACGGATTAATCTGTCAGGCGCGCAGATGTGCAATCCCCTCGCGCGAGCGGGATGCCCGGGCGAGGGGAGCACACGGAAAGGCGGAAGAGTCAGGCGTCCACGGCCTCGTCGGCCTTCGCGAGCGCGGCGAGAGTCTGCTTGGCGGCCTCGCGGCCGATGCGGCGAGCCTGACGGCGTGCGCGACGCGGCTTACGCGTGGCCAGCAGGACGAGGACGCCGATGGCACCCACCGTGGACAGGGCGACGACGGCGACCTTCTTGATGGCCTCCGCGTTGCCGCCGACGGCGTCCTGAAGAGTCAGAGACGCGGTCTCCTTGAAGGACTTGAAGCGCACGGTGGCCTCCTCCTTCGCTTCCTGGGCGAGGGTGGCGGGCTGCACGCGTGCGTAGAGCTGATCGATCGTGGCGGCCAGCTCGGCGCGCTGACGCTCGAGGTCGGCCTCGATCTGGGCTGCGGTGCGCGTGCCGGAAGGCTGAGCGGCGCGCTCGCCGACGGTCACGGTGCGCGGGTCGACGGAGTTGCTCACTTGCCCAGTCCCTTCTCGATAGCTTCCTTGGTAGCGGCCACCGATGCGGCCGGATCCGGACGGTGCTTCTGCGCGCTCTGGAGGGCGTTCTTACCGGCCAGGGCCAGGGTCGCCACGATGGCCAGCAGGATCACGACAACAATCAGCGACGCCGCCCACGCCGGAAGCACGAGGGCCAGGAGGACCTCGACCGTGTGGAGAGTCCAACCCAGCAGGAAAAGCGCGAAAACGGCGGCCGTGACGAGCAGGCCCGCACCCTTACCACTCTTGGCGGCGAAAGCGCGCGCCTTCGTCTTATTGAGCTCGATCTCGTCACGCAGAATTCCCGACAGCTGGCTGGTCACCAGCGCGACGAGGCTGCCAATGCTGGGGCGTGCCTCGGATGCGGGAGCCGCGTGCTGCGGCGCGTGCTGCGTGGGGGCCTCGGGCGGCGGGTACTGCCCGGGCTGGGGGATAGACTGGGTCATAGGGGCTCCTGCGCGTGCGGGGTAACGAGGCGACGGCTCGCCTGATAAGCCTAGTCTCTCATGAAGAGAGGCGGCTCGCAGTGACCCGTACGCTACTCCTCGCGTTACTCCTTCGGTGCGATGGGACCCGGCAGATCCGACAGGATCTTGCGGGCGCGCACGACCAGCTCGGAGACCTCATCCTCGGCCTGTGCTGGGTCCTCAGAATCGACCGCGGGGATGTCGCGGAGCGGCGCGTTGTCGGCTGAACCAGCGTTCGTTTCAACCGGCGCAATGAGCACCGGCTCGTCCACAGGGGCCTCGTCAAAAGACAGATCCTGAGCGTTCGTCGCCGCGCCAATCGAGCGGCGGGCGGGAGCCGACGCGGGAAGGGAACCGGAGGTGCCAGCCACGACCTCGTCAAAGGGGGAGGGGAGTGATGCACGGAGGGTGCTCTGATCCTCCGGGTTGGCCTCCAGGGACGTCGCGATGATCACGGGCGTGGGGTTCGGCGCGTCAAGCGACACTCGACCGTTCGTGAGCAGAATCGCACGGTCCGTCGAGGCGGCTAGCTCCGGGGACGGCGTTGAGACGACGACCGCGCAGCCCGCCTTGGTCAGCGACCTCAGGAGCGGCTCGAACTCGGTGCGCGCCTCATCGGGCAGGGAAATCGGATCCTCAATGAGGAACACCTCCGCACCGGACACGATCGCGCGAGCGATCAGCGCCTTGAAGCGCTCCCACGGCGTCAGCTCCGAGGGATACCGATCAACGCGCTGCGCCAGACCCGTCACCTGGAGCGACCCCACCAGGTTATCCCAGTCCGCGACCGAACCCGTCGCCGACAGGGGCTCGAGGATGTTCTGGCGGATCGTCAGCGTCTCATCCAGCGGGGAATCCATACGGATCAGCGCCACCGAGCCGATGCGGCCCGCCAGGCGCGCCACCCACGAACGCGACGGCGCAGCGATAATGCGGCCAGCCTGCGGCTCTTCGAGGCCCGCAAGGATCAGGAACAGGGCGCGAGCACGGCGGCCCGTCGGATCCAGGATCGCGCTCAGCGTGCGCGCGCGGAAACCCATGTCCACGTTCGCCAGGAGGAGCGCGCCCGTCGCATGATCCGTGTAGGTCAGGCCCAGGCCGGCGACCAGGACCTTGCCACCGCCGCCCTTCGCCGCAAACGAGCGGCGCGAACGGTACCACGGGCGCGGCTCAGTCGCGGGCACGTGCACAGGCACCGGCGCGACCATGACCTTACTCTGCGTCCGGCGAGGAGCCGGTGGCTGCGGAGAGTACTGGGGGGCCTGCGCACCACTCCGGGGGCTGTGCGCGTACGGGGAGTTCTGGGGCTGCTGAGCGTCAGTCAGGACGGCCTCGTCCTGCGCGCCCGTCGTCGACGAGGCCGTGGCCCCCTCGACGGCAGCGTCGACCGCAGCAGCGGCGGTCGGCTCCGCGACGGCCTGCCCAGCGGCAGCCGTCAAGTCAGCCACGTCCTGGCCATCCGTACCCTGCAGGTTTTCACGCGAGTCGTTCGACATGCCCCTATTGTTTCAGGATCGTGTCGTTTGTGCCGTAATGGCGCGCGGGAGTGGGTCGGGTGATACGTTTGTGATGTCCTGCCAGCGAGTGAGGCGGCTGTGGCTGCCGTGTTCCCCGGATGGGGATGGCCCCATGCAGTGCATTAGGAGGACGTTTTCCCTGCGAAAGCGGGGATTGCTCTGTGCCTGAGGCCTTCGTGTTCGTGCGGCGACAATATATTTTGCAAGATGCATTGCATAAGAAAGTTTTCAGTGTTATCGTGTACCTATCAGCCCTTCGGGGTGATGGTGGCTCTGAAGGGGCCACCGGGTTCAACAATTTCAGAGTAACCAGACTCACTCATCGTAGCGTGTTTTGGTTGCGTAGGAAGCGAAATTGACTCGAGGTAGAGATGATGGCCCGGAAGAAGGTAAGTGTTGAAACGCCTTCGGTTCTCGCAGTGGCGACTGCGCCGATTTTTCCCGCTGCGCGTTCTGATCTCGATGCGTCGGAGTTGTCTGATCTTGCTCGGTGTTTTTGGGCAAAGACAGGAGGCGGGGCAGGCGCGTGGCTCTCTGTCGTCCAGCACTTAATGGATGCCGCAGACATCGCGGAAAAATTGTTTGATGGGTATCTGAGCGAGCATCACCGTCGGCTTATGGCCTCCGTGTGGGACGGGGACCAATCGAAGGCGCGAGCCAGCTTCGTGTTCCTGGCAGGCGTGCACGACGCGGGCAAAGTGAGTCCCCAATTTGCTTGTCAGTCTGCTGAACTCGCGGAACTCATCCGAGACCAGGGAATCTCGGTCATGCGAAAGAAGGACTACGCAGAGCGAGCGTTCCTTCCCCACGGCCTCGTCAGTCAGTTTACATTCCAGGAGCTGGTAGGTGCTGGGGGAGGGGACACGGGGCGTGCCCGCGAGTGGGCGATCCTCGTCGGTATCCATCACGGACGCTATCCGGATTCAGATGCCGTGCGGGTCGCGCATCAGCAGTACAGGTATCAAGAAGGATCCGTGACGGACGAGCCGCGGTGGGGGCAGGCGCGCGCTGAGATTCTCCGGTGGATGGCGGCGCGCAGTGGCTTCCCGCTAATCGCCCCGGGGACTGCTTTGCCGGAGCTGCCCATCGCGGTGGCATCCGCCTACGCCTCGGCACTCGTCATTGCTGACTGGCTTGCCTCGAACGAGGAATATTTTCCACTTCGTCCGCGTCCGATCAATGGGGACAGAAAGCTGTCGATTGAGGGCTATCCCGAGCTTACTGCGGAGCAGCAGCGAGCTCGTGTCGAGCGCGCCTGGAAGCGAGCTGCCTTCCCCTCGCCCATGCGCTTGCCTGAAGCGCCGACCGACGAGATCGCTGACTTCTACCGTCACCGCTTTGGGTGGCCGGCCTCGTACCGGCCGACCTGTGCGCAGCGTGAGGCCGTCGAGATCGCCTCTACTGAGGACCCGGATCTCATGATCGTCGAGGCACCGCCCGGGTCCGGGAAGACTGAGTTGGCCTTTGCAGCCGCTGAGGTGCTGATGCGCGCTCGGGGATTGCAGGGCGTGTTCGTCGCTCTGCCCACTCAGGCCACGACGAATGCGATGTTTGAACGCGTCACCGCGTGGCTGAAGAGCATCCTGTGCGATGAACCGCAAAAGCTTGGCATCCAGCTGGCCCATGGGAAGAACAGTCTCAACGAGAGCTTTATGAAGCTCCTCGAAAGTGGCAAGAGTCCCCTCGAAGTGTACGACGATGAGGGGGACCTGGGCCTGCACGCGAGCCGGTGGATGGGGCAGCGCTGGCGCTCGACGCTGTCACCCGTTGTGGTCGGCACGATTGATCAGGTGCTGCTCGCAGCCCTCAAGTCGCGCCACGTGCTGGTGCGCCACCTGGGGCTCATGGGCAAGGTCGTCGTCATCGACGAGGTGCACGCCGCCGACGAGTACATGGAGACCTACCTGGAAGCCGCCCTCACGTGGCTCGGCATGTACAGGATCCCCGTTGTCCTGCTGTCTGCAACCCTGCCGCCCGCGCGTCGCCGCGCGCTCCTGGACGCCTATCGACGAGGCCGTGGTTCGTCGGGCGAAGGCGCTGAGTCAGTTGAGGGCGTGATTGGGTATCCGGTCATCTCGACGCTGTCAGCTGCGGGCGTGCACGTCCACGAGATTACTGGCGAGGCCGAGGACCCCAAGCGGATCATCCCGACCTCGCTCGGCTCACCCGATGAGATCGCGGAGCTACTTGAGCGAGAGCTCGCCAATGGTGGATGTGCTGTCGTTATTCGCAATACCGTCCGTGAGGCACAGGAAACCTACGACGCGGTGAAAGCTGTCTTTGGGCGCGAGCAGACAACCTTGCTGCACTCGCGTTTCCTCGCAGCTGAGCGTGCGGCGCGTGACCGCCGGATGCTCGAGTTCTTCGGGAAGGGGGCCACGCGGCGTCCCCAGCGTCACGTCGTCGTCGCAACACAGGTGATTGAGCAGAGCCTCGACGTCGACTTCGACCTCATGCTCACCGACCCCGCTCCCATGGACCTTGTGCTGCAACGCATCGGACGACTACATCGACATGAGCGGGCGGATCGTCCTGTGGGGTTGCGCGAAGCCCGATGCCTGGTGCTGGTGGAGGATCTCTTTGCTGTGCCGTGGGCCTACTCCACCGGGACAGACCATGTCTACTCGCGACATGCGGTCCTGCGAACCCTCGGAATCCTCTCGGATCGTGGCGAGATCACGGTCCGTGAACCCATCGACTACGCGCAGCTCACCGCGCTGGCCTACTCCGACGTAGAAGCCGTCGGACCCGTTCAATGGGCCGACGCTTTCGACACCGCGCTCGACGAACGAGAACGTAGCACCGCGCAATCGCGGATGCGGGCAAGCACGTGGTGCCTCGACGGTATGAACGTACACCGATGGAAAGCTCCCAAGTTGGAAGAAAAATTCCAAGGAAACGCCGCCACGGGGGAGGACACCAAGGGACCGGGAGTCGCCGCAGCACGAGCCGCAGTACGAGACGGCGAAGACCAGATACCCGTCCTCGTCGTCGCCATCGATCCCGAACTGGGCAATGTACCGGTACCGCCACCCCTCACCGGACGGGCTACCGACGATGAAAAACTCGAGGTCGGCGAATACAACGCTCGAGGACGCATCGCCGACATCTGCTCGTGGAGCATCGCCCTGCCTCCGTGGGCTTTCCGCGCTCGCGGGCAGAGCGTCGACCAGGCGGTGGACGCAGTTGCAGGTGCCATCTGGGATGATCCCATTACGGCGGAATGGGCGTGTCGCGAACACCCGTTCCTGGCGGGAGAACTGATCCTCGCGATGTACAAAACCCCCGGCAGTGAACGCCTGACGCGCGACCTGTGCGGACACACAATCACATACTCCACAGAAAGAGGAATGGAGGTGCAGGGTCAATGAAGAACCCTGAATTTAACCTGCTCGATGAGGCGTGGATACCCGTTCGGCTCCTCGACGGGACCATCGCCGACGTCGGGCTGCTGGAGCTACTCCGGCGCACGACAGACATTGCGGACCTTGCGTGTGAGCTACCGACGCAGAGCATCGCGATCCAACGTCTGGTACTGGCCGTTGCCTATCGCGTGGCGGCTCCCGCTGATGAGGATGAGTGGATTGATCTATTCGATGAGGGATTGCCAACCGAAGCGATGGCCAACTACCTCGAACAGTGGCGAGACCGCTTCTATCTCTTCGGGGGGCGCTATCCCTTCATGCAGGTTGCTGACCTGCGAACGGAGAAAGACGAGGTAAAATCACTAGACGCAATTGTTGCATGCGTGCCAAAAGAGGAGAAACGACTATTCTCCACACGACAAGGTCCTGGGGTGGCTCAGCTTTCTCCATCAGACGCTGCCCGTTGGTTAGTTCACGTACAGTCGTATGATCCATCGGGCATCCGGTCAGGTGCTGTGGGGGATTCACGAGCGACGGGCGGTAGGGGTGCGCCGATTGGGCCGGCTTGGTGCGGGCGTCTCGGACTCATCTGGATCAAGGGGCAGAACCTTGCCGAAACACTCGTCCTTAACCTCATTCCTCCCGACACAGGTAGTCTGACCGGCGTCGAGCTCACTTCCGAATGGGAGGGGTGCAGCTGGGAGTCAGCTGAACCAGAGAGCGCGGCTCGTGGGGACTACTCGCTTCTCGATCCTTCGGGTAGTCCCCGAAACCTCAGTATCCCGCGTCTGCTGACGTGGCACTCCCGCCGTGTCAGGCTTGTTGGAAGTTGTGAGGGAGTCACGGGAGCCGTCCTTGCACAGGGAGACAAACTGTCACCTCAGCAGATGCTTCGGTATGAACCGCAGAGTTTATGGGTATATTCCAAAGAACAGTCGAAGAAGTTCAAACAGGACGTGTACATGCCTCGTAAGTTTGAGCCGGGACGAGCTTTTTGGCGTAATCTTCCCGGTACCCTGCCCGGGGCCACGTATGCGGAGGGGGCTGATAAACAACCGAAGAAACAATTTATACAGTGCGCGACGCTCAGCTTTCATTCCGGACTTGCAGAATCATTGGTTGAATCGGTTTACCCTGCTCGGATGATTATCCAGGCAGTTGGGGTTTCCTATGGAACCCAGGAGGCGACCATCGAGGACATTTATTCCGATGAACTAACGCTTCCTGTCGCATTGTTGGCTGCTGAGCGACAAGACCTGGCAGAACTGATTGATCGTGAGGTTCGTACCACAGAGGATGTGGCTAGGGCAGTTGGAAAGCTCGCGGCAAATCTTGCCCGCGCCGGGGGAGAGAGTGGTGAGAAAGCGGGCGAGGGTGCACGAGGTCAAGCCAAGGAACGATTCTTTTCGATGGTTGATGTCTCATTCAGGAGTTGGCTGACACAGGTTGATGGGCGCGAAAACGCGCGAGACGTCGGGCGACGGTGGGAGCGTTCCCTGCGTCAGCACGCCGTTGACATCCAGGCTGAACTCGTGAGGGGCGCCTCGTCGTCGGCGATCATTGGCCGAGATACCGGCAGGGGGTACATGAACGTTGGTATCGCCGAAAACTGCTTCCGGGCGGCGCTCAACAAGAGTCTCCCGGTGCACAACACCAATCAGGAAGGAACGAAATGACCAGCAATGATGCTGCCCCGGAGACTCCTCCGGACGACGGCGCGACAGGTCTGTCGACGCACGGAGCTGTGTATGGCCGCGTCGGTGGGTTGATCGTAAACCGGCTCTGGAAGGAGACTCCTTCGGCACGCGCACTTCGCGCGCAGCTGAGGGGAGCGCTTTCACGAGAGGCCGGATCGGTGCCCGAGCTGTGGGACCTCACGCTCGATGGCCGCCCCGGCTATCTGGGCGACGAGCCGACTAGAGGCGAGAAGGCTGTCCATGGGGCGCTCACGCTGTGGGCGCTTCACCAGGGATCAAATACGAGGCCCATGCACGATACGTCGGACTGCCCGCGCAGCTTCGCGTCCGCGATCCGAATCGTGGCCAAGGGACAAAGCGGTGACAAACCGGCCGAGGAAGCACCAATCTATCGGCGTTTTTCCGCGGCTGTTCAGGCCCCCACGTTCGAGGGACTTCTCGTGCATCTGCGTTCGCTTGTCTCTCAGCTCGAGGCTGCCGAGATTCCCTGTGACTACGCGGGGCTTGCAGCCGACCTCTTCATGTGGCAGGACCCACGTCGTCGCACGTCCGTCATGCGCAACTGGGGTCGTCAGTTTGCTCGTCTCGCTGAAACTATCCACACCGACTCTGCCTCTGACGAGTGACGTCGAGGCAACGCAATCAAACAAACTTCATTTCTGAAAGGAAAGACAATGTCCGTCTTCGTTGATATCCACGTCCTGCAGACCCTCCCGCCCTCGAACCCGAACCGTGATGATACGGGTGCTCCGAAGACAGCTACCTTTGGTGGTGTCAGCCGTATGCGGATCTCATCGCAGGCTATTAAGCGGGCAGTTCGGGAGGATTTTGAAAAGTCTCTTGAGGAATCGCTTCAGGGAATCCGTTCGAAAAGAATTCCCTCTGTCCTCAAGAGCAAGGTTCTGAAGCGTCAGCCTGAGACCAACGAAGATGCTCTATCCAAGATGGTCTCGACCATTGTTGCGTGGACGTATCTTGGTCACACAGATACGAAGAAGAAGCGCGAAAAGTTCCTTAAGGAAGTGAAGAAAAATCCGGAACATGCCTTCGATGAGGTTGATGCTCTCTGGTTTGTATCGAACGCCGAGTTGGATTCTTACGTGGATGCGATTATTGAGGATTCCGCCGAGTCCGATATTGAGAAGGCTTTCAAGAACCGAAAGTTCGATAAGGCATCGACCAAAGAAGATCAGTCCGTTGCAGTTGCGCTTTTCGGTCGTATGGTCGCTAGCAATGTCAATCTGAAGATTGATGCCGCGTGCCAGGTTGCCCACGCGATTGGTGTTGGTGCGGTCGAGCATGAGTACGACTACTACACGGCTGTCGACGACGAGAAGAAGCGCAGCGACGAGGCTGATGAGGGTGCGGGAATGATCGGTACGATCGAGTTCGCATCCGCGACGGTGTACCGCTATGCGACGATCAACGTCGACATGCTGCGCGAGAATCTTGGGGACGATTCCGTCGCGGATCGTGCCATTGAGCTTTTCGTGGATAGTTTCGTTCGGTCGATGCCGACCGGTAAGATCACGACGTTCGCGAACCGTACCCTGCCCGACGCTGTCCTGGTTCAGGTGCGCAACGATCAGCCGATCAACATGGCGGGTGCCTTCGAAGACCCGATCATCGCTGGGCAGCACGGTTTTGCCGAGCCTGCCGTTAAGCGTTTCGTCGAGTTCGAGTCCAAGCTTCGTGACCTCACCGGCCTCGAGCCCGTCGGCTCTCTCGCCACGTGGACCACGCCTCGGGGCGAGGCCTTCTCCGCACTGGGCGCCCAGGTTCGCCTGGTCGATCTGGGCAGCGCGACGGTGGATGCTGTGCGAGGCGAGCGATGAGCTCGGTACTCGTCTTGCGTCTGGCTGGCCCCATGCAGTCGTGGGGCTCATCCAGTCGATTCACGCGCAGGTCGACGGAGGCGTTTCCCACGAAAAGCGCACTGGTCGGTCTGCTCGCGGCGGCGCAGGGACGCAGGCGCAGCGATCCTATCGAGGATCTGGCTGAGCTTCGTTTCGCCGTGCGGGTGGACCAGCCGGGGCAGTTGCTCCGCGACTTTCATACGGCGCACCGGGGTGATACGTCGATGCCTCTATCTCACCGTTTCTACCGGGAAGATGCCGCTTTCGGAGCCTTCGTCGAAGGGCCTGACGACATGATTGATGCGCTTGCGCAGGCAATCGTTCGCCCGGCATTTCCGCTCTACCTCGGCCGCCGCTCATGCCCTCCGACCCTGCCACTGCGTCTCGCTGTTCACCAAGGCAGTGCGTGGGAAGCAGTGCGCGACACCCCGTGGATGGCCTCGTCGTACTACCAGAAGAAGCAGCGTTACGACCATTTCGTTCAGACGCGAGTCGTCGCGGATCTGGGGATTATTCCACCTGAAGTGGAGAAATCCTCCCAGCAGACACTTCAGGATATGCCGATCAGTTTCGACTCGGAGCATCGCAAGTACACCCTGCGTACGGTCGAGGAGACCTATATCAACCTGGAGAATCCGCAGTACGTGGAGGTGAAGCCGCAGGCCCACCCCAGCCTCGTGCATGACCCGATGGAGGTGCTCTGATGTATCTGACACGCATCTACCTCAACCCGCACCGTCGTGGGGCGAAGCAGCTCATGCGCAGCCGACAGGTCCTCCATGCGGCTGTCATGAATTGTTTCCCGCCGGGTGCCTTGGAGGATGCTGGAATGCCTCGGGTGCTGTGGCGCCTGGATCGTCCGTCGATCGTTCGGGGAGCGACTCCTCGTCAGGGGAGTCCCTCGTGTGCGCTCTTCATCTCGAGCCCGGTTCCTCCGGACCCCTCGCATATCGTGGAGGAGGCTGGCTACGCGACCGAGGGCGGGGTAGTCATCCGCGACATGAGTACCTTCCTCGATGGGTTGTCGGCTGGACAGAGGTGGGGTTTCCGACTCTGTGTGAATCCGACGTTCCTGGAGAGCAATCAGGTCAATGCGAGAGGACGGAAGAAGATTCTCGCTCACGTCACCCAGGATCAACAGACACAGTGGGTCCTGGACCGTGTGGAGCGGCTCGGGTTCCGTGTGCTGACTTCTGCCGAGTACGGCGGTGATTTGCCAGTCCTGGAGGACCAGAACGGACAACGTGTCGATGGGTCAAACCTCTTGATCAATGGGGTTGAACGGGGCATCGCCGAGTTTAAGCATGGAGGTTCTCGCGTGACCCTTGCGCTTGCTACTTTCGAGGGCGTGCTCGAGGTAACGGATCCGGATGCACTGCGCCACGGCCTCGTCCATGGGATAGGACGAGGGAAAGCATACGGCTGCGGTCTGATGACCCTGGCTCGGCCATGAGACCGATCCCCGGGGCGAGGCCGCCAGAACCGAAAGACTTGGTGCGCGTTCGGGACCGTTTGACATTCCTGTATGTCGAGCGGTGCACGATTAATCGCGACTCGAACGCGATTACTGTAGCCGACGGACACGGAATCGCCCACGTCCCAGCAGCGGCGCTGTCGGTGCTGCTGCTGGGACCCGGGGTTCGGATCACACACTCGGCGGTATCGGTGCTGTCAGAGAGTGGATCGACCATCGTGTGGGTGGGCGAGAACGGGGTGCGGTACTACGCGCACGGCACCCCGCCCTCGCGCTCCTCACGGTTGCTGGAGGCGCAGGCTCGCGCGGTGAGCGATCCGTCGATGCGGCTGACTGTCGCCCGCAACATGTACCTGATGCGTTTTGCGGGCGAGGACGTGTCGAAGCTGAGTCTCCAGCAGTTGAGGGGACGCGAGGGTGCTCGGGTGCGTCGCCTGTATCGTGAGCACTCGCAGCGCACGGGGGTGCCCTGGGATCGGCGAGAGTATGACCCCGACGACTTCGACGACGGTTCGGTGGTCAATCAGGCACTGTCGGCGGCGAATTCCGCGATCTATGGCGTTGTTCACGCGGTGATCGTTGCGCTGGGGTGTAGCCCGGGGCTGGGATTCGTGCACAACGGAACCTACCGTTCTTTTGTGTATGACATCGCGGACCTGTACAAGGCCAACCTGACGATCCCAATCGCGTTTGACGTTGCCGCATCGCCGACGGACGAGGCCGTGGGAACCGCCGCGCGAAAGGCTGTCCGTGACGCTGTTCGCGAGTTTCGGCTCCTGGAGAGGTGTGTCGCGGATATCAAACAGCTTCTGTCAGTGTCTGGAGCCTTGGCTATTGAGGACGATGACGACCTGATCGTGGACGACCTGCGCCTGTGGGATGACCACGAGGGGACTGTTGCTGCGGGTGTCTCCTACGAGGAGAGTGACTCCTGGTGATCGTCCTGGTCCTGTCCGCGGTGCCCGAGGGGCTGAGAGGTCACGTGACGCGGTGGCTCATGGAGATTTCCCCGGGGGTCTTCGTGGGGACGCTCAGCGCCCGTGTACGCGAGCGCCTGTGGGACATCGTCACTGAGAACATGAAAACGGGTCGGGCTGTCATGGTCTTTCGTGCGCGCAACGAGCAGGGACTCGCCTTCCTGACGTGGGGCGATCCCTGGAAGCCCGTTGACTTCGATGGACTCACTCTCATGATGCGCCCCTACTACTCGGAAGGACGAGGCCAATACTCCGAACCGGATCCTGCGGCGCGTCAGTTGCGCAAGCGACCCAAATTAAGTAACTTCCAGAGGAGACGGCAAGCTCAAGGGTTTCCAAGATCTGATCGATCTGCGCAGTAAAAGCGCAGGTCAGGAAGTGTTTTCCCCGCGTGAGCGGGGATGAGCCCATCCAGGCGTGGGATGGACAGGCGTGGACAGAGTTTTCCCCGCGTGAGCGGGGATGAGCCGTCGCCCGTGTACGCGCCCGCGTCCAGTAGGGCGTTTTCCCCGCGTGAGCGGGGATGAGCCGGACGGAGCGCCCTCGTCCGAGCTTTCCTTCCCGTTTTCCCCGCGTGAGCGGGGATGAGCCTGATGTCCGTCTTGCCGAAACGCATCGGCTCCTGTTTTCCCCGCGTGAGCGGGGATGAGCCGTTGTCTACGGCTGGTATGTCTTCCCGGATCGTGTTTTCCCCGCGTGAGCGGGGATGAGCCCGGACGAGGAGCTGGCAGCGGGCGAAAGCGGCTGTTTTCCCCGCGTGAGCGGGGATGAGCCGGCAAGGGGGAGGACGACGCGCACGCGCGGCGCGTTTTCCCCGCGTGAGCGGGGATGAGCCTTTCCCCGACCCCGACAGTCGCCAGGCGCGCTAGTTTTCCCCGCGTGAGCGGGGATGAGCCCGGATGCCATTGACGAAGTCACCGACAATGGCGGTTTTCCCCGCGTGAGCGGGGATGAGCCTGAACCCGCTCACCCCTATCCTTGCCGTTGTGGGTTTTCCCCGCGTGAGCGGGGATGAGCCGCAGCCGCCCAACCTGCCTGTCAAGATCAACGAGTTTTCCCCGCGTGAGCGGGGATGAGCCGGGTGATCACTTCACCAATGGTGAGGTTATCAAGTTTTCCCCGCGTGAGCGGGGATGAGCCGCTTGGATTGGACAGCCCCGAACATCGAACTAAGTTTTCCCCGCGTGAGCGGGGATGAGCCCCGTGCCCTTGATCTTCGCTGTCATGCGATTTTGTTTTCCCCGCGTGAGCGGGGATGAGCCGTGCGCGCCTCTTCGTCGACTGAGCGGACCTGGGTTTTCCCCGCGTGAGCGGGGATGAGCCCAACCACGACACGAACGTGAGGGATGATCTCGAGTTTTCCCCGCGTGAGCGGGGATGAGCCCCACGCCTGTAAAGTCGAGGCGGGCGAGTGGCGGTTTTCCCCGCGTGAGCGGGGATGAGCCCGCGGCGACCAGCGCGGACGCCGTGGAAAAGGCGTTTTCCCCGCGTGAGCGGGGATGAGCCCACTGCGGGAAGCGACCGTCACCCTCAAACCAGGTTTTCCCCGCGTGAGCGGGGATGAGCCGCGGGGGCGGGTCGATAATGGCCTGTCCCCCGCGTTTTCCCCGCGTGAGCGGGGATGAGCCGTACCTGTCTGAGAGCATGGGTGTAAGCAACGAGTTTTCCCCGCGTGAGCGGGGATGAGCCTACTCCCGAACGTTGCGTACGAATCGTCGGATGGTTTTCCCCGCGTGAGCGGGGATGAGCCGTCATCGGCAAGGAAGAAAGGCTTCCTCCGATAGTTTTCCCCGCGTGAGCGGGGATGAGCCCCGCCCTCATGAGCGCGGTTTTACCCGACTGGCGTTTTCCCCGCGTGAGCGGGGATGAGCCCAGCTCGTACTCTGAGATGTCCGGTGGGACTGTGTTTTCCCCGCGTGAGCGGGGATGAGCCCCTTGGTGGTGACCTTGCCGACAGGCAGGGGGTGTTTTCCCCGCGTGAGCGGGGATGAGCCGCTCATCGTATTCGCCCCACCCCACGTGTTGATGTTTTCCCCGCGTGAGCGGGGATGAGCCGATCAGGCTCACCGGATTGAACACGCTTGACAGGTTTTCCCCGCGTGAGCGGGGATGAGCCCCTCCCGGCGCTCGACCTCTTCCCGCTCCGGAGGTTTTCCCCGCGTGAGCGGGGATGAGCCGTGGCAAACAACCAAAAGGTCACTACTGAGGAAGTTTTCCCCGCGTGAGCGGGGATGAGCCGATCGGCCACGCCCACGAGGCCCTCGACCTTACGTTTTCCCCGCGTGAGCGGGGATGAGCCGTGGTCAAAAGAACACCCGGCTCCACCGAAGGCGTTTTCCCCGCGTGAGCGGGGATGAGCCGTGGTGCGCTGAAAAACCTCAACGCCTCTTTGGGTTTTCCCCGCGTGAGCGGGGATGAGCCCTCTGCGTATGTGGATTCAAAGTCGGATCCGTTGTTTTCCCCGCGTGAGCGGGGATGAGCCCTTCCCCTGGGACCAGTACATGGACCTCGTCAAGTTTTCCCCGCGTGAGCGGGGATGAGCCCGACGGCGTCAGGGGTGGGGAGCTTGCCGCGTGGTTTTCCCCGCGTGAGCGGGGATGAGCCCGAAGACAAGAACCTCCCATCCCACATCATGGTGTTTTCCCCGCGTGAGCGGGGATGAGCCGCGCTCTGGACGCGAAATGAGCGTCGCTGAAATGTTTTCCCCGCGTGAGCGGGGATGAGCCCCAAGCTCGCGGTCGCCATTGAAGGCGGCTCGCGTTTTCCCCGCGTGAGCGGGGATGAGCCTGCTGACCAACATCTCCGATGTCTACACCGAAAGTTTTCCCCGCGTGAGCGGGGATGAGCCGGGTCGATACCCCTGGGGCTGCTTAGTGTTTAGGTTTTCCCCGCGTGAGCGGGGATGAGCCGACGACCTCCTGAACCGCGCGGTAGCCACGTGCGTTTTCCCCGCGTGAGCGGGGATGAGCCTCTCACCGGCGGCGACGCGCAGGACGTCATACGGTTTTCCCCGCGTGAGCGGGGATGAGCCGGCAGCGTTCGATTTCGGGCACACCGTCCACGGGTTTTCCCCGCGTGAGCGGGGATGAGCCGGGGGGATCGTTTAGCCAGGGGGCGCTGCCCTGGTTTTCCCCGCGTGAGCGGGGATGAGCCTTCGATGGTCTGCAGGTAATCGCCGAAGTTCGCGTTTTCCCCGCGTGAGCGGGGATGAGCCGACAACCACGCCGACGAAGTCCACCGAGGCCGCGTTTTCCCCGCGTGAGCGGGGATGAGCCGTACCCGTCAAATAGCTCAATCTCGACGCCGTAGTTTTCCCCGCGTGAGCGGGGATGAGCCTTACCTGTCGCAGGACCGAGGAGCGGCGTCGACGTTTTCCCCGCGTGAGCGGGGATGAGCCGTTCGCCGACCAGGGCCTCAGCCTCGACGGCCTGTTTTCCCCGCGTGAGCGGGGATGAGCCCATGGTCTGGATTCCAGTCCAGACTCCTGACCAGTTTTCCCCGCGTGAGCGGGGATGAGCCGGAAATCTTCACGATCACCGCCCCGACGGTTGAGTTTTCCCCGCGTGAGCGGGGATGAGCCGCGCGCCGCTAACGTGGACGACATGCGTACCCTGTTTTCCCCGCGTGAGCGGGGATGAGCCGGGGTATCGACACCCCCGTGCCTAGCTTCGTTGGTTTTCCCCGCGTGAGCGGGGATGAGCCGCTTGGCCTGTGGCGGTGTACATCGACTCTCTTGTTTTCCCCGCGTGAGCGGGGATGAGCCGGGGTCTAGAAGGCGATCTGAGGCCATTAGAGAGTTTTCCCCGCGTGAGCGGGGATGAGCCCACACTTATTACAACTATTCTTTATAACTATTCGTTTTCCCCGCGTGAGCGGGGATGAGCCGCTCATACGCCACGTCTACACGATTGAGTACTAGTTTTCCCCGCGTGAGCGGGGATGAGCCGCAAGCAAGCCACACCCACGATGTGATGCAGGCGTTTTCCCCGCGTGAGCGGGGATGAGCCGGCGTCTGTCAGAGTGTCAACTCAAGTATGCGTGTTTTCCCCGCGTGAGCGGGGATGAGCCGCCACAACAAACCAAACGAGACCGAAAGGCCCAGTTTTCCCCGCGTGAGCGGGGATGAGCCGGGGGGTAACGTGCTGTGCCCCTACTCGTAGCCGTTTTCCCCGCGTGAGCGGGGATGAGCCGGGGTCTAGAAGGCGATCTGAGGCCATTAGAGAGTTTTCCCCGCGTGAGCGGGGATGAGCCGTGATTACCGGATCGGACGCCGCCATTGTGCGGGTTTTCCCCGCGTGAGCGGGGATGAGCCCGTGTAGATCAGATCCCTGCACGTGCGCGTCAGGTTTTCCCCGCGTGAGCGGGGATGAGCCGCATTAGTGCCGTGCGGATGGGACGCGCCACTGGTTTTCCCCGCGTGAGCGGGGATGAGCCGGGCCTGAACGAGTCCGTCCGCAAGGAGCTGGGGTTTTCCCCGCGTGAGCGGGGATGGGCCGGGACAGGATGCCAACAAGCTCGTCTCCTCGAAGTTTTCCCCGCGTGAGCGGGGATGAGCCGTGAGGCTGGAGCCGTTGACGGCGGCTAGGATCGTTTTCCCCGCGTGAGCGGGGATGAGCCGCCCTCCCCAGCGCGCGAGGCGACCGCCGCCGCGTTTTCCCCGCGTGAGCGGGGATGAGCCCGAGCGCGCCGACAGCCACAACCGCAAGCCCGAGTTTTCCCCGCGTGAGCGGGGATGAGCCGGCGACCTGCCTGAGGTCGACGTGCTCCCCCAGGTTTTCCCCGCGTGAGCGGGGATGAGCCGGCCACGCCATGCGTCGCCGCCGACGCGACCGCGTTTTCCCCGCGTGAGCGGGGATGAGCCCGCCGGGTCCGTCTCAGTGATCCGCACCCCCGCGTTTTCCCCGCGTGAGCGGGGATGAGCCCCCAGTCTGTGCCGGGGCCGGACGCGATAACGGGTTTTCCCCGCGTGAGCGGGGATGAGCCCCAGGTGATAGGCCGCTATGGCACGGTGTGTTGGTTTTCCCCGCGTGAGCGGGGATGAGCCCCGTTGGCGTTGGTGGGGCTACTCGGGTGAAGGGTTTTCCCCGCGTGAGCGGGGATGAGCCCAGCCCTCGAAGGACGGCCCGAACTATATCGCAGTTTTCCCCGCGTGAGCGGGGATGAGCCACCGTCGCCGCGCTCGCATTGCACGGTAACGCGGTTTTCCCCGCGTGAGCGGGGATGAGCCGCCAATCGAGGTTGGCGAGCCGTTTGATCTTGGGTTTTCCCCGCGTGAGCGGGGATGAGCCCACATGATCTGGCCAGGAAGCTCCTCGCCCACAGTTTTCCCCGCGTGAGCGGGGATGAGCCCCAGGTCGCAGCCGCGCACCTTCGCGACCTCACGTTTTCCCCGCGTGAGCGGGGATGATCCCGCGGTCGGGTGCGAGCTTGATGAGCGGTACATGTTTTCCCCGCGTGAGCGGGGATGAGCCCCAGCGGCTCCACTGGTCAACGAGGATGCGCCGGTTTTCCCCGCGTGAGCGGGGATGAGCCCTGGTGGCTGGCCATGTCGGAGAACGTGCCCTCGTTTTCCCCGCGTGAGCGGGGATGAGCCTCAGCCGCGCAAGACTGACCTCGCTTTGATCTGGTTTTCCCCGCGTGAGCGGGGATGAGCCAGACCGTGGGCGGCTCTGGCGAGTCCGCTGACGGTTTTCCCCGCGTGAGCGGGGATGAGCCGCGAGCATGGAATCGCACATGCAGCGCGTCACCGTTTTCCCCGCGTGAGCGGGGATGAGCCCAAATGAGGTATCGAATCGACTGGATTCAATTCGTTTTCCCCGCGTGAGCGGGGATGAGCCGGCTGTCTTCCCCGACTGGCGAGGCACAGAAACGTTTTCCCCGCGTGAGCGGGGATGAGCCGCGTTCAACTGTGCTTCCATAGTCTGCCTGAGCGTTTTCCCCGCGTGAGCGGGGATGAGCCTCGCCGTGGATTGACTTCGGGGTGGACGCGAATGTTTTCCCCGCGTGAGCGGGGATGAGCCCCCGACCCAGCTCACGATCAAAGACTCGCAACTGTTTTCCCCGCGTGAGCGGGGATGAGCCGTGCTCGAGGGCGCGGATGCGGTCCTCCCATAGGTTTTCCTCGCGTGAGCGGGGATGAGCCCAGCATGCGGAACGGGCGCACGATGCTGGCAGGGTTTTCCCCGCGTGAGCGGGGATGAGCCGAGCTGCCTGACGGCGTTCTGAACGGCAATGCTGTTTTCCCCGCGTGAGCGGGGATGAGCCGGGGAGCGAGAGTGATTCCCACGGTTGAACAGGGTTTTCCCCGCGTGAGCGGGGATGAGCCGCCACAACAAACCAAACGAGACCGAAAGGCCCCGTTTTCCCCGCGTGATCGGGGATGAGCCGGACGGAGCGCCCTCATCTGAGCTCTCTTGCCCGTTTTCCCCGCGTGAGCGGGGATGAGCCCGGCAAGCAGGTCGAGGTCGACAGCAAGACCCCGTTTTCCCCGCGTGAGCGGGGATGAACCGGACACAACCTTGACGTTCGCCCCCGAAAACTCGTTTTCCCCGCGTGAGCGGGGATGAGCCTGGCACAGTCCGAGCTTTCCCGCCCTTGCTGTGGTTTTCCCCGTGCGAGCGGGGGTGAGCCGACGTGTCGCTCGGGCAGCTGCCAGGCGTCAATGTTTTCCTCGCGTGAGCGGGGATGAGTCGCTCTCTGGAGGGGTGCCTCGCTCCGACCAGATGTTTTCCCCGCGTGAGCGGGGATAAGTCTGATCGATCCAACTTGGTTGTGGTGTACTATACGTTTTCCTCATCCAGGTGGGATTTGTTTAGATGCCCGCGCAGCCACGTGGAGCACTTACTGTAGGGGAGGCGGCTCCGGGAGATGTACGTCTACTCGCAGGCAATGCCGTCCCTGTCTCTGTCCAGACCCGGACGATAGCCGGGATCGCCCGCGTAGAGTGGCGCGGCTCCAGCCGCGCGCGCCTCCCGACAATTTGCGTAGTATGCGTGCTCCTCCTCGTCGTCCTCATTGTGCGTGGGAGCAACGGGGGCTGGTGCAACGACGGGCGCTGGTGCAGGCTGCTCTATCGTTTGGATGGCCGTGGGCGTTGGTGAGGGAGTGTAGGAAGGGCTATGGGTGGGAAGGGGACTGCTGCTCGGCGATGCGCTAGGAGTCGACATGAGCGATGTCATGTGACTCTCGGCAACAGTTAGCGTGATCGTGGTCGTCGTAGGTATGTCTGACCCGGACTTGTCTTGCGTGGTTACTTTGTAGCCGTCCTCATAGTGTGTCTGGGTAATCGTCGCTCCGCTGTTGTCGATGACCCTGAGTTGGCTGTATCCGGAGTTCTCAAGCCTCTGGATTGCATCCGGCAGAGCCTGGCCGACGACGTCTGGCACGATGGGATCGCACGCGCTGAGTCCTCCAGCCACGACGAGTGTGCTCAGTATCGCGAAAATGATGTGCTTCCACGTTGCCCAGCGTGTCCAAGACAGCATGGTTCCCCCTTTAGAAATAAACAAGTATGTCGGACGGCATATATGCTTGTTCGGTATTCTAAAGGTGAAAATAGCTATCTAGTAACCATGACTCGCGGGTTGGTGAAGTTGGCAATGAAAAATGGATATGATACGTATCTCAGTATCACTCCGCATCGGAAAACCAAAAATCCCCGAAGCTAATGCTTCGGGGCTTGCTGGTGGCTCCGACCGGCGTCGATCCGGTGACCTTTCGATTTTCAGTCGAACGCTCTACCAACTGAGCTACAGAGCCAAGACCTGAACCGATTCGGTCTGGTCGGCGACCCCGACGGGACTTGAACCCGCGACCTCCGCCGTGACAGGGCGGCGCGCTAACCAACTGCGCTACGGGGCCTTACAATAGGTAAGACCTATTAAATTGTGCCGTTCACATGTGCGACCGGCTGGTACCCCCAACGGGATTCGAACCCGTGTCGCCGCCGTGAAAGGGCGGTGTCCTAGGCCGCTAGACGATGGGGGCCTTTTGGCCGTCGAACTGGCGTCCGAAGACGGGATATATCTTAGGCAGACGTCCGTCAATACGTCAAAACGAAAAAGCGTGATGCGCACCACGTTACTAAAAAACATTGCAATTGTGCAGAATTCACAGGAATTCATCAGCTACCCGGCCTACCCTTAATGCATGACTCTGACACCAGCACTCGGTGCCCTCACTCAAATCTCAACTCAAACCTCAGGCGCGCTCGCGCGCGCCGCCGCTGACTCGCAATCTGGCGCGGAGGCAGCCGTGGATACCACCATCGACCTGACCCTCCTGTTCCTCGGACCCATCATCGGTGCCGTCCTTGGCCTGGTCGCCTCGGTGATCCTGTCCGTCCTGGCGCGTAAGGCGTTGGCGAAGTCTGCCATGGCCTCGTCGGTCCTGGGTCGCGTGCGCGGCCCCGCTCACTTCGCGCTCGCCACGTGGGGCGCGTGGGTCGGACTCGGGATCGCGCTCGTGGACCCCCGCCTCACTGACTGGGGTGGCTCATCGGTCACGACGTTCCTCATGCACCTGCTCCTCATCGCGGGCTTGGCCTGCATGACGTGGATGGGCTACGCCGCCGCGTGGGTCTTCGAAGACGCCGCGAAGGCCCGACAGGCCGCCGACCGAGGCCGTTCGCGCCGCTTCGAGACCCGCGCCCAGGTCCTGCGCCGTTTGGTTCAGGTGATCGTCCTCCTTGTTGGCACGGTTGCCATGATCGGAACCTTCGACGCCGCCCGCCAGGTCATGACAACCGTCCTGGCCTCCGCGGGTGTTATTTCCGTGATCTTCGGTCTCGCTGCCCAGCAGACCCTCGGCAACGTTTTCGCCGGACTGCAGTTGGCCTTCACTGACGCGATCCGCATGGGCGACGTCGTTATCGCCAGCGACAAGCAGGAGACTGGTTCCGTTGAGGAGATCACGCTCTCCTATGTGGTCGTGCGCATCTGGGATGAGCGCCGTCTCATCATCCCCTGCCGCTACTTCACGCAGACTCCCTTCGAGAACTGGACGCGCCGCGCTGCCGCCCAGCTGGGCACGGTCGAGCTTAAGCTCGATTGGTCCGCCCCCATGACCCTGATCCGCGCGAAGGTCGAGAAGCTCCTGGCTGCCACCGACCTGTGGGACGGCCGCACGTGGGCCGTGCAGATCACCGACTCCGACGCGCAGACCATCACCGTGCGCGTTCTCGTGTCCGCGACGAACTCCGGAAACCTCAATGACCTGCGTGCTTACCTGCGCGAGCACCTCATCGCGTGGATCGTCGCCGAAGAGCCGTGGGCTCGCCCCGTCCAGCACATCGAGCCTCGCGCGACCGTGACCGTCGAAAAAGACATGAGTCGTGAACGCATCGCGCGCTTGGCTGCCGAGCTCGCTGGGATCTCCGGCACGAACGAGGCCGTGGCCGCGACGGGCGCGTCGTCCTCCCACACGGGTGGGGCACGGCGCTCGTCTCAGGATTCCGCCCTGGGTGGTGCGGCCTCGTCGGTCCGCGCTGAGGGGGCCGTTCGCGAGCAGCCCAAGGACGCGGCGCACGCCGCACGCATGGTTGCCGCACGCCGCAAGGCAAAGCGGATTCGACGCCGTGCGATGGCTGATCGTCAGCGAGAAATGGCCGAGGGACAGGGACCCGCTCCCGACGAGACTCAGGTGATCTCCAAGTCCGCGCTGCGCAAGATCATCGAGGCCGCAAGTAACAGGAACCCGCAGGTCACCGAGACTCTGACGACTACATCCGTCGGTCGTGGGGAGCGTCTCTTCTCCGGTTCGGTCGAGGCCGACGAGCGCGCCGCAGCCCTGTCCGGCCCTGGCGAGGAGGTCTTCGCCGAGCGCGAGGCTAACTCTCGCCGCGTTCAGGATCGCCGTGAGGCGCGCGAGCGTCGCTACGCTGCCGAGTCCAAGGCCATGGACGATGAGGCGACCACCGCGCTGGCTGCCGTCGGAGTCGAACCTGTCGAGGCTTCCGAGGCTTCCATGCCTCCCGCTCCCGAGGCCGAGGCGCCCGCATCCGCAGCCACAGCGAAGTCCGGTCCCGACAAGCCGACTTCTACCTCCGATGAGGCGACCAAGAAGGCGCAGAACCAGTCCTCATCGGCTGACTCTGCCGCTAAGCCGACTGAAGTTGCTGGTGAAGAATCTCACTCTGCCGAAACGGTCGATCCTGCCGAGGCTGAGGCTCCCGCCGAGGCTACGCAGGCCGCTCCCGAGGCATCCGAACAGTCCGTTTCGGAGACTGCTGAAACCCCCGCTGACTCTGGTCAGGCTGAAGCAGATCAGGCCAAAGACGATCAGGGCAAGGAAACTGAGGCTCAGTCCGAGGCCCCTGCCGCGACTGATGAGGCCGCAACCGTGGAGGCGGCGGTCGTCGAGACCGAGGAATCCGACGCTGCTCAGGGTGAAGCGCCCGCCCCGGCTGAACTTGCCGAGAAGCAGGCCGAGTCCCCAGACGGGCAGGCCGAGTCCGCCGCAGCTGAATCAGCCGTGAGCGAAACAGATACGAGCGAGTCCGCTCCTGCAGAGTCCGATTCCGACGAGGCGGCAACCGCCTCCGAGGAATCCGCCAGGGACGAGAAGGACGAACCCGCTGAGGTCGAACCTGCCGATGAGCAGGCCGACTCCGCCGCTGAAGCGTCCGGTGACACCGCGTCGACCGAGAACGACGCCGACGAGACCTCCGAGGCCGAGCAGGCTGCTCCTGCGCAGGAAGCGGAGGACGCGACGTCGGATGACACTCCGGTCGAGGATCCCGCTTCCGAGGAACCTGAGACTGCCGACGACGCCGCAACGGAAACCGCTGCCGCGCCGACCGACGGAGATGAATCCGAGGATGCCCCGGCCTCGTCCGATACGGATGATGACACCGACGCCGCGGCCCCTTCGACCGAGAAGGAGCAGGTGACTGCTCCCGTCGAGCCTCGTGAAACGTCCGTGAAACAGGGCGACGAAGCGTTGGCTGAGGGTGCCGAGAACCCCGTCACCACGAACATGGTGTACGCCGGCAGGCCTGCGCTTGTGCCGCCGCCCGCGCCGACCCCCGCAGAGATGGCGGCGTCGCAGGAGGAAACCTCTTCGGACGAGTCGGGCAAGCCCGCACAGGCTGTAGCTCCTGCGCAGCCGACTACGCCGGCGACCCCGGCACAGCAGGAAGCGCGGGCACAGTCAGCCGCGGCCACGACCGCGGAGGAACCGGAAGCGCCTGCGCAGCCGGAACGACCGGTGCAGCCGGAAGCGCCCGCGCAGGAAACCGACAAGCCCGCCGATAAGCCTGAGGAGGCCGCGGAGGCAGAGGGACCCGACGAACCGGACATCCACCCCGGCTGGTACGCGGTCGCCGAGGAGATGCGCCTCGAGGATGAAATTCGTCCGACTCCGACGATGGTTCCGCCGCGCGTCTCGATCATGGATTTCTTCCCAGCGGTGGCCCCCACCGGCGCTGAAGCAGCCATGCTGCGCACGGTGACCGGTCAGGTTCCGGTCCTCGGCCTCGACAAGCGCGGCGAGGACTCCGGCGCCGACGAGGCCGTGGCACAGTCCGCGGCTCCCGCAGCCTCGAGTGACGCTGAGAAGGCCGCGGGTGCGACGAAGGTTGCGGCTGGCGCTGCCACGCAGGCGCAGCCCCTGGCCGAGCCGCCCGCGCCGACGGCCGCCGATGTGCGGGATGTCGAGGAGACCGCCGTCATGCCTCCCATCAAGGTCGCGCCCACGCCCGATCAGGCAGACACGCAGGTCCTTCCGGCGATCAAGGCGGCACCCGCCGTCGGCGACACGGTCGTGCTGGCGAGCGCCGAGCATCCTGCTGCGGAAGAACCCGTTGAAAATGCTGATTCCACCAAGGGGCAAGCTGAGGAGAAGGAGGCCGATGAAGCCGCTTCCGCCGAGGCTGAGTCCGCGCCTGAGGTGAAGGAGGAGGCTGAGGAAAAGGTGGCCGATGAGGCCGTCTCCGCCGAAGCGACATCCGCGTCCGAGGCGCAGGAAGAGTCGGCTGAGGATGCTGCCACTTCCGTCGAGGCCGAGGCTGAGTCCGCGCCCGAGGTGAAGGAGGGGGCTGAGGAAAAGGTGGCCGATGAGGCTGCCTCCGATGAGGCTGAGTCCGCGCCTGAGGTGAAGGAGGAGGCTGAGGAAAAGGTGGCCGATGAGGCCGCTTCCGCCGAGGCTGAGTCCGCGTCCGAGGTGAAGGAGGAGTCGGCTGAGGATGCTGGCGCTTCCGCCGAGGCCGAGGCTGAGTCTGCGTCCGAGGTGAAGGAGGGGGCTGAGGAGAAGGTGGCCGATGAGGCTGCTTCCGCCGAGGCTGAGTCCGCGTCCGAGGTGAAGGAGGAGGCTGAGGAGAAGGTGGCTGATGAGGCTGCTTCCGCCGAGGCTGAGTCCGCGCCCGAGGTGCAGGAAGAGTCGGCTGAGGAGAAGGTGGCCGATGAGGCCGTCTCCGCCGAAGCGACATCCGCGTCCGAGGCGCAGGAAGAGTCGGCTGAGGATGCTGACGCCTCCGTCGAGGCTGAGTCCGCGTCCGAGGTGAAGGAGGAGGCTGAGGAAAAGGAGGCTGATGAGGCTGCTTCCGCCGAAGCTGATTCCGCGTCCGAGGCGCAGGAAGAGTCGGCTGAGGATGCTGACGCCTCCACCGAGGCTGCTGACGCCTCCGCTTCCGAGGAGAACAAGCCCGCCAAGTCGTCCTCGAAGAAGGGCGGCAAGAAGGGCAGCTCCAAGAAGGGAACCACCAAAGAGGCGAAGGAGGCCCCCGAGGTGAAGGAGGAAGCTGAGGAAAAGGCAGCCGATAAGGATGCCTCCGCCGAGGCTGCTGACGCCTCCGCTTCCGAGGAGAACGAGCCCGCTAAGTCGTCCTCGAAGAAGGGCGGCAAGAAGGGCAGCTCCAAGAAGGGAACCACCAAAAAGGCATCCGGCAAGAAGAACGCAGGCAAGAATAAGTAGCCTGACAAGCCGCCCATCGACAGGGGTGTGAACCCCGTGAGGCAACCACGGCCTCGTCGATGAGAGCGACGAACATCCCCGCGCCGCCCGCGGCCGCACCCGAAAGTGCGAGGCCGCGGGCGGCGCGCGACAATGGGCACATGAACGCTACCGATCCTGCCGCCCGCACCGACGCCGAGTGGAAGAAGCTCCTGAGCCCCATGCGCTACCACGTGCTGCGCGAGGCGGGCACGGAACGTCCCTTCACGGGCGAGCTCCTCGACGAGGACCGCGTCGGCACCTACTCGTGCGCGGCCTGTGGATCGAAACTCTTCGACTCCGATGCGAAGTTTGACTCCTCCTGCGGGTGGCCCTCCTTCTTCCAGGCGTACGACGGCGCAACCACCGAGAGCGTCGACACCAGCCACGGCATGATCCGCACCGAAGTGCGCTGCGCGACATGTGGCTCCCACCTCGGCCACGTCTTCCCCGACGCGCCCGACCAGCCCACCGGCATGCGCTACTGCATGAACTCGGCGGCCTTGACCTTCGCGCCCGCCCAGTGAACGCACCCTCCCGGTGCCCTGACGGCGTCTCTGTAGTCGACCGCGTCCCGCCTCAGCTCTACATCGTCGGCTCGGGCCTCATCCAGTACGTGGGCGCGGCGCTCGCCGTCGTCGCCTTTGCGTCCGTTGAACCTGCATCCGTCGCGTGGTGGCGCGTCCTGACGGGCGCGGTCGTTCTGCTGGCCTGGAAGCGCCCCTGGCGCGGCGGCCTGACGGTCTCGGACCTGGCGATTTCCGCGCTGTTCGGCGTCATCATCCTGACGATGAACTCCTCGTTCTATGAGTCAATCGCGCGCATTCCCCTGGGGACCGCCGTCTCACTCGAGTTCATCGGCCCGGTCGCGGTCGCTGTTCTCCGAGGCCGTGGCTGGCGGCCGCGTATCGCCGCCGTCCTCGCGTTCGCGGGGGTGGCGTGTATCGGCGGCCTCGCTCTCGACCTGAGCGTGCCGAGCGTGCGTGTCGGCGTCGCGTGGATCCTCCTCGCGGCCCTCGCCTGGTCGGCCTACATCGTCGTCGGGCAGCGTGCTTCGACCACGCGCGACGGGGTCACGAACCTGGCGCTCGGCTGCGCGTGGGGTTCTCTCTATTTCGCGCCCTTCCTCGGGCCGGGGGCGATGGCGGCCACTGCCTCGTGGGAGCTGATCGCGATTGTCGTTGGCGTTGGCCTGCTGTCCACCGCGATTCCCTACACGTTTGAGGCGCTCGCGATGCGTCGCCTGGCAGCACCCACGTTCGCGCTGTTTGCCGCGATCCTGCCCGCCACGTCCGCGCTGGTCGGTGCCGTCATGCTGCGGCAGATCCCCGGCGTCTACGAGCTGATCGGCCTGGTCCTCGTGTCGATCGCGGTGTGGCTGGCCTCGCGCCAGTGATGGGCACCCTGCGGCTCTCGACAGCTGATCCGACAGTGGCGATCCCGCCGCGGTCTCTCAGTCGAGGCTGAGGTGGCGCGGCGTGTGCTTGCCGCCGCGGGCGATCACCCAGAATGCGAACCACGCGCCGACCGAGCCGACGATCATGACGAGCACCATCGGCACGGCGCTGTCGCCGCCTGAGGTCGCCAGGGGAGCGGCGATGCCGTTCGCGATCGACTGGAACACGCCCATGACGGACGAAGCCGTGCCCGCGTGCTCGCGCGCCTCGCTCATGGCCTGTGCGCCCGAGTTGCCGAAGATAAACGCGTTCGCCGTCATAACCAGCGCGAAGCCCACGCACGTGAGAATCAGCGGCAGGTCGAGGAGGAACGTCGAGATCGCCAGCGTCACCACGCCGGTCGCGGCGATCGTCAGGCCCGTAACGATGAGCGTGCGCGGCGTGAAGTGCGAGATCAGGCGCACGTTGACCAACGCGAAACCGGTCGAGAGCAGCGCGTTGAACGCGAACACCCACGCGAAAGCCATGGGGGACAGGCCCAGCGGCCCCTGTAGCACGTAGGTGGCATTCGAGATGTAGCCGAACATACAGAAGCTCGAAAAGGTGTTGGTGAGCATGAAACCCACGAAGGGGCGGATGCGCACGACCTGGACGAGGCCGGAGAAGAACCGGGGGATACCGCCGGGGTGGCGGCGATCCTCGGGCAGAGACTCGGGCACGACGAACCACGCGAGGGCCGCCATGAGCAGCGTGAAAGCGGCGAGCGCCCAAAAAACAACCCTCCACGTCGCGTGCGTGATGATGAACGCGCCGAGGACCGGGGCGAGCATCGGCGCGAAGCCGACGATCGCCTGGATGAGGCTCATCGCGCGCGCCAGCGTCTTGCCGTGCGCGACGTCGACGAGGATCGCGCGCGCCACCGACGAGGCCACGCCGCCGCCGAGGCCCTGGAAGACTCGGCCGACGAGGAGCACCCAGATGTTGGGTGTCAGCACACAGATGATGGATCCGACCAGGGCGATGATGCCGCCCGCGATGATCGGCCGGCGGCGCCCGATCTGGTCCGAGATGGCGCCGCCCAGGACCTGGCCGGTCGCGTAGCCCACGAAGAAGGTCGTGAGCGTGAACCCGAGCATTGTCGAATTCGTCGCCAGGTCCGCCGTGATCTGCGGGAACGCGGCCGAGTACATGTCGGTCGCCATCGGGGGCACGGCGTTCTGCACGGCCAGGGTGATCAGCAGGGCAACCGTGAGTGCCCCGCCAATGATTCCGTCGCGGTCCTGGGTGTCGTTTGTCGTCATGATGTGATTGTGCACCCGTGGTGGCGCTAAATAGACGACTCGGTTGAATATTTGACACATCTTGCACGTCGCAGGCGGTGGCGTGCACACATGTGCACTGGCTGGCAGCGCTCCTTCCGCGCGAACGCCTCGACCGCGCTCACTCCTCGTCGTTGCTCGCCTCCAGCGCGTCCGCCGCGGCCTCGATCTCCTCGCGCGTCGGGCACGAGGCCGGGCCGACGACCGTCGTTGATAGTGCTCCCGCGCAGTTGGCGAAGAGAAGAGCCCGCTTCATGGGAATACCCAGGGCGAGGGAGGCTGCCAGGACTCCCGAGTGGGCATCGCCCGCGCCGTTCGTGTCAATCGCCTCGACGCGAGGTGTCGGGATGTAGGACGGGTCAGTGTCCGAGGCGCTCAGGGCGGCATCGCACGACCTCACGAAGTATGCGCCCTCGGCACCTGCACGCAGCAGAACGGGACGGCCCAGCGTGGTGAGCATCGCTCGCGCCGCTTCGCGAGGTCGACGGCACTGGTCACGAACGCTCGCATCGCCTCTCTGACGAGCGATCTCCTGAGCCTCTCTGTGGTTCATCGACACGATGACGCCGTCGGAGGGGAGGGCGGACGGGATCCCGATGACGGGGGAGACGTCCAGGAGCACGCGCACGCCCTTAGGCAGGACGCGCAGCGCAGCCTCCGCGGCCTCACGGTTCGCGGGATGGTCCATGAGGTAACCGTCGATATAGAGTACGTCGCCCGGGTGCATCGTCCGCACGAAGTCAGCCCACGCGCTCGCGGGCGACATCGTCTCGGCACCCTTAGTGGAAATGAACGTACGCTCGCCCGTGCGGTCTGTGAACGCGATGCAGAACCCGTTGTCGATGTCCGCGATGCGAGGTCCGAGGTCTGTGATCCCCTCGTGTTCAAGCGCGGCTTGGATCAGCGAGGAGTGGGGGCCAGATCCGATCGGGCTGAGGGAGATGGCCTCGGCCCCCATACGACGTGCCGCCACGAGTGCGTTGAAGCCACCACCCACGTGCATTCCCTCGTCGACGGCCCACACGTCACCTCCTGGCCCCGGAAGGGCGTCGCCGCGCACCGCGAGGTCCACGAGGATCTGCCCCATGAGGACGACCCGTCCCACCCCGGAATCGGGGGACGAGGCCGGGGCCGGCTCCTCGGGGGAAGCGCCCTCGCTCGTATTCTCAGTCTCGGAGGCCTCGGGAGCGTTCGTGGCAGGCTCGCTCGCCGCGCGCAGTGCCAACAACTCGAGGGCGATGGATGGCAGGTCGAGGTGGGAGGTGAGTTCTACCTGGGTGAGCATGGCGGGATCGAAGGCCTCGACCCCGAGCACACTGCCCAGGATCGCGCCCGCAATCGCGCCGATCGTGTCGGTGTCGCCGCCCAGGTTCGCGGCGTCCAGCAGGGCACGTGGAGAGGGATCGCGCGTGAGCAACGCGAACGCCATGGGGATCGCGTGCGCCGAGGCAACAGACGTGCCGATCTGCTCGACGAGGCACTCCAGGGACGACGAGGCCGGGTTAGCGACCAGCTGCATGGCCCTGCGCGTCGCCGCCACCACGTCCGGATCCGGCGTCCACGCGCCGCGCTCGGGCAGGGAATCAACGTAGGAAACGGCCTTCCACAACAGAGTCGTCATGTCCGAGGCGGACGCCTCCGGCCAGTCAAGAGCAAGCGATACCGCCGCCGCCACGAGCGCAGCCGACTGAAAACCCTGTCGCGTCGCATGCGTCACCTGGCAGGAGGACCAGACAGCGTCCGCGAACACTTCCGGATCCGCGGTCGAGACCGCGATACCGATCGGAGTGACGCGCATCGCTGCTCCGTTCGTAGTGCCCAAACCACCCACGGTCAGCGGGTCATCGCCCGCCCGCACGCGCTCGAGCGCCGCCTTCGTGGAGGGCCCCAGCAGGTCAAGCGACCCCCGCTCGATCATGGAATCCTCCCAGGACAGCAGCGCGTGGGAGAAGTCACCCGCGTCTAGTGCCACGCGACCCGAGGAGGAACCCCCGCCTCGTACCAGGAGAGACGCAATCAGCAGCGCCTGCTCCGTGTCATCCGTCACCGAACCGGCCGGCATCCCCGGCGCGTACGGCTGGGAGTCATCCCCGTCCACGAGTCCCGTGACGCGCCCGTACACCGCGCGGATCTGCTCCGGGGACATCGCCTGCGTCGGCATCCCCAACGCATCCCCCAACGCCAGCCCAGCGAACGCGCCATACGCGCGCGACAAACGAGGATCCATGATGCACCTCCAACGCGGGCAGCGCGGCCCACATAGCACAAACGCCCCGGGAAACCGAGGCGCGCAGTAGGCCCAGGGGGACTCGAACCCCCAACCTACGGATTAAAAGTCCGCTGCTCTACCATTGAGCTATAGGCCCATACCCCACATTGTAGAAGGAAGCGGTCCTCATGGCCCAATCGAACACTCCGCGCCGCCCGGCCATGCTCGACGCCGCCCGCGCCGAGGCAATCGTCGGCGACGAAGATCCCGCCTCTCTCGCCGCCGTCGCGCACACCGCCGCGTGGGCACTCATGGGAGTCGGCGACGAGACATTCACGGACGAGGACGTGGCCCGCCTGCGGAAAACCGTGCGCACTCGCGGCGTCGACACCATCGCCCACGTGTGGTCGCGCAGCCCCGAATTCACGCTCCCCGGGGCGCTATGGCGCGTCTACCTGCTGCACGAGTGGTACCACCGCGACCCGCTCCTGGTGGCCGAGCGCTACGCCGATGGCTCGCATGCGCCCATCATCCAGGGCCTCGAAGCCCCCGTCGAGCTGCGCTCCCTGAGCCTGATCATGGAGGAGATCGACTCGCTGCTGCGCGGTGACCTCACCGACGATGACCTCGAGTATGTGCTGCGCGAGGCCTCGCGCGCCATGCGTGTCCTCGCCGCCGGCGAGGCCGGGGCCCTGTGGATCGAAGACCCCACCGACCCGCTCGCCCACCGCGTCACCATGCGACACTCCGCACTGCTGGTGACGGCCGACGAGCTTGACATTGCTGCGCGCGAGGCGGCCGTCGGCACCCTCGACTGAGGCGGCTGCCCAACTCAGGCGGCTGCCCGACGGAGGTGTTTTTTCGGCGCGCGGACGGGCCTAGCGGAGCGCCCATACCGGCCATGACCTCGTGAAGGTGGCGCGCCCATCAGGGCGAGCGCGGCGCGGGGCGACTACCCTGGTCCCTATGCGTCCGATGCCAGCCCCACGCCCCCAGCGACTCGTTCGCTCCGCGGGCGCGCTTGTCTGGCGTTTTGCCGACTCCACGCGCGTTGCGGCCCCCGGCGAGTCCATTGACCCCGCAGACATCGAAGTCCTCATGGTTCACCGGCCACGCTACCACGACTGGTCCTGGCCCAAAGGTAAAGCCGAAAATGGTGAGCCACTGGTCGCCGCCGCCGTGCGCGAAGTCGAAGAAGAAACTGGACAGGTCATCACCCTGGGCGCGCCCCTGACCACCCAGCGCTACCGCCTGGGCGGCGGGCAAACTAAGGAAGTCCACTACTGGGTCGGCACGCCCATGCCCGCCGACGACCCCGCCGTACGCCTGCGCGCGCCCGTTGCCCGCGCCCCGCGCACCGAAATCGACCAAACCACGTGGGCCACCCCCGCAGCCGCCGCCGACATGCTCACCCGCCGAGGCGACCGCCGCCTCCTCGCAGACGTCGTCGCCCGCGCCCGCGAAGGCCGCCTCGCCACCTCCACGATCATCGTCCTGCGGCCCGGTGCCGCCGACCCTGCCCCCATTGACGCGGCGTCTGCAGCCCCCGTCGGCGGGCGCGCTTCCGCTCCGGGCACTTCAGCATCCGGTGGCACTGCGTCAGGTTCCGCGCCCACGCCCGGGACAAGTTCCGCGCCCGGCAGCCCGTCGGTGCCTACCGTCCCCGGCGTTCCTGGTCCGCTCGCCGCCGCGCCCGCTGCTCCCACACCCCGCCCCGCACCCACCCCCGCGATGGTCGCCTCAGCGGCAGCGCGCAGGGCAGCGCAGGTGGAGCGGGCCTCGTCCCTCACAGCTGAGGCCGCCGCGCACCCCGCAGATCCGCCCCTCGGACGTTTCGGTGTGCGCCAGTCCTTTGACCTCATTGACCTGTTGAGCGCGTTTGGCGTGGACCGCGCGTTCGCATCCCCGAGCGCCCGCGCGCGCCAGGTGCTTGCGCCGTGGGCTGCGGTCGGCGGTGGATCGGTGACGCTCGTGGAGGCCCTGGGTGTGCCTGTGGGGGACGAGGCTGGGGCTGATAAGGACGCCGACGCTCGAGCCGGTCGGGTGCGTGCCTTCGCGGCGCAGCGGCTGCGTGAGCAGGCCGGTGCGACCCTCCTGTCGGTCACGGGGGCCGCACGCGACCTGATCGTCGAGGAAATCCGCGCCTACGGATCGAGCGCTATCGTGGGTGCGTCGCCCGTCTCCCTGGGGCACGGACAGATCATGGTCGCCCACGTCGAACAGGGGACTGACGGGCCGGTCGTCGTCGCTGTTGAGACGCACAGCGTCACCACCAAAAATCCCGCCGTCCCGACGCGCAGAGCCTCCAGGCGGCACTGAGTCGCCCGCGTCCTATCAACGACGCGGCGACTCGGCATGAGCCGAGCCGCCGCGAGCGTGGATCAGAGGATCACAGGTGGGAGTCCTTCACCGAGCGGGTGAGGGTACTGTCGTCGGTGTTGTGGGCGTAGCACACGATCGCGCGGTCGCCACCGGCCCAGCTACCGGACGTCGGATACATGCCGCCGAACGCGAGCGAGGAGGTCGCGTAGGACGAACCAATGTAGTCCTGGAAAGCGTTCTGGCACGCGTCCTTTGCCGTGTCGGACATGGCGTCCTCACCGGGGAACGTCGCGTTGGTGAGTTCAACGACGTAGTACACCTCGCCCCAGTGAGGCTGTGAGCAGTCGAGGGTCTCCACATCCACATCGGTGTCGGCGTCCGGCTGGTTGAAGCACTGGCCGAGCTTCAAATCGATCAGGTAGGTGCGGGCGGACGCAACGGTGGGGGTGCTCGTGGGCTGGTTCGTCTTGTCGGGTGAGCTGCTCGGGGAGGCGGACGAGGAGCTGCGCGAGCTGGGGGTGTCCTCGTCATCGTCATCCTTATTGCCGAAAGGCAGGGCGGAACAGGCGGACAAGCTGAGCATGGCGGCGCAGGTCGCGAACGCGAGGGCGGGGCGGGTAAAGCGGGACATGATTCTCCTTGGATGATGGGAACGCGACCCCGGAGAGGCCGTCGCATTCGCGGCGGGCGCGTGGGACACCCGTCGACGCGTTGTGTTCACTATAACAATGTCAGTACCGACCGGTAAAGGAAGGCCATCACAGATACGCAAGCGGCGGCCCGGCCATAGCCGAACCGCCGCGTGACGACAACCCGCACGTCACAGATTGGAGTCCTTGACCGACTGGGTGAGCGAGGGCGCCTCCAAGGGGACGGCGACGCAGGCGATGACGTGCTCGCCGGCATCCCAGTTGGTCGCGTTCGGGAAGTACCAGGTGGCATCCAGGGAGGACTCCTCGTAGGGCGTACCGACGTACTCCTCAAACGCAGGGGTGCACGCTTCGAAGGCCATCGTGTTGAGTTCTTCGAAGTCGGGCAGGGTTTCGGCGTCGATCGGCGCGAGGGCGTAGACCTCACCCCAGTGCGGTGCGGAGCAGTCGACGATCACCAAGCCGTCGGCGGGATCGGTTGGCTGTTGGAAGCACTGGCCGACGCTTAGGTTGCTCAGGTTGGTGCGCGCGTCGGAGGGGATCTCGGACGCGTTGGTGACGGGTGCTTCGGCGGAGGCGCTGGCCTCGCCGGAATGGGTCGTCGAATCCTCCGAGGATGTGGACGACGAACTGGAGCAGGCGGACATACTCAGGATGGCAACGCAGGCAGCGACAGCGAGCGCGGGGCGCGCGATGCGGGACATGATTCTCCTCAGGGTGGTGGGAAAGTAGTCAGAGAATGGGCTACGAGGCCGTGGCGGACTCTCGTGATGACCGTTGGGCCGCGCTCACTATAGCAACGTGGGTGCCGGTAGGTACAAGCCGTCAAAAGTGGTGGTCCGGCCGGAGCCGAACCACCACAAGCGCAAAGCCGACCAGGCCTCGTCACATGTTGGTGTCTTTCATCGTCGTCGTGAGCTGGCTCTCGTCTCTCGTGAAGGCGATGCACTCGACCCGTCGATCACCGGCTGCCCAGGTTTCCGGGCTGGGCAGCCTCCAGATGTAGTCCAACGCGGAGTTTTCGAAGGGGCGCCCGACGTAGGCGGTGAAGGCTTCGCCGCACGTTTCGTCGCTCACCTCTTCGAGCGTGTCCTCGGAGGGCATCGTGGTCATGGTCAGGTCAAAAGTGTGGATCACCTCGGCCCCGTGCTCTTGCGTGCAGTCGACGAGCTCGAGGGGGACGCCTTCCTGAGGGGCCGCGAGCAAACACTGTCCGAGCTGCAGGTACCCGGATTCGTACAGGCCACCGGAGGAACCGGATTGCGCGGTGGGAGCGCCGCTCTGTGCGCTCGTCAAACCGTGAGCGTCGGAGGAAACGCTATTGCCCGAACCGTCGGTCGACGCGGCGGAACAGGCGGACAGACCGACAGTTGCGATGCAGGCGCACAGGGTCAACGCGGGGAGCAAAGCGCGGGACATAGTTCTCCTAGAGAATGGGGGAGTGACCCCGATCAGCGGGTCACGAGGCCGTGGCGGGCATGCGGACCCGCAGGTGCGCGTGTGCTCGTCGGCGCGCTTCGCTCACTATACAACAATGTAAATACCACTCGGTCAAGGAGAGTGACCAGAGTGGTTAAAGGGCCGCGAGCGGTCAAAAAGTACCCGTCACATGCCGGAATTGCGTACCGACTGGGTCAGCTTGTCATCCCCGGTCGGAACAGCGATACAGATAATGTCACGGTCACCGGTTGCCCAGGTCGCCTTGGTTGGCGAGAAAGCGGTGTAATCGAGCGACGTTTCCTCGGGAGTCGATCCGACGTAGGCCTCGAAAGTCTTGTAGCAGGTGTCGAAGACCAGGTCATCCATCTCGTCGCGGGACGGGAGTTCCTGTCGATCAATGGCGGTGATTGAGTAGATTTCGCCGGTGTGTTCCTCGGTGCACTCGGTCGTGGTCACCGAGTCCACCTGGGTGCCGATCGGAACAAGGACACATTGTCCGACCGTGAGCTTGGTGCTCTGCGTGCGCGAGCCAAACAGTGACGAGCAGGCGGACAGCGTCAGGGCCATGATGACGGCGGTGCCCAAAGCGAGTGCGCAACGCGGAGAGCGGGACATGGTTCTCCTTGAATTGACGGAAGCGAAGCAGTGACGGGATCGCGAGACCGGGAGTGGATGTGCGAAGACCCACCGTGGTCCTGTCCACACTATAACAACGCGGGCCGTCGTTGGGGAAAACGGGTGGTGCCCGGCTCACCGGCCGGGCACCACCCGAGAACATCATGTGACGGTCGGACTACATGCCCGAGCCCTTCACGGACTGGGTCAGCGTCTTGCCCTCAGCCGGGATGACGATGCACACGATGTCGCGGTCGCCCTTGTCCCACGAGTTCTTGGTCGGGAACATAGCGGTGACGTCGAGTTCGGTCTCATTGGTGGCCGAGCCGACGTAAGCCTCAAAGTTATCGTCGCAGGTGTCGGAGGTAAGTTTCTCGATCTCCGCGCGGGAGGGGAGCGTGTCCTGGGTGAGCGTCAAGATGTAGTAGACCTCGCCGGTGTGCTCCTCGGCGCAGTTCGCGGTGGTGATGTCACCGACCTCGTCGTCGTCCGGTAGCTGAATGCACTGGCCGACCTTCAGTGACGTGCTGTGCGTCTGGTTGCCGAACGGCAGAAGTGAACAAGCGGACAGGGATAGGCCCATGGCGGCGGCGGTGCCGACGGCGAGCATGGAACGCAGTGCGTGGGACATGGTTCTCCTTGACATCGTGAGAATGAGGTGATGATGGGATCGCGAGGTGGTGGCGGGCGCGAGGATACCCACCGCGGCACGGTGGTCACTATAACAATGCGGAACGCCGTCGGAAAAAATGGGTGGTGCCTGGCCCATCGGCCGGGCACCACCCATTGAGAGTTGAAGACCCACCAGATCCTACAGGCCCGAATCCTTGACGGACTTGGTGAGCTTGGAATGATCCAGCGGCCTTGCGAGGCAGGTGATCGAACGATCATTTTGCGCCCACGAGTCTCTCGTCGGAAGCATCCACGTCGCATCCAGCGTCGAGGTTACGTAGTGCGACCCCACGTAGTCCTTGAAGTTCGAAATGCATGCCTTCTCGGCCGCGTTGTTGAGCGCAGCCTCGCCGGGGAAGTCCCCGTCGTCGACGGACGTCGCGTAGAAGACCTCGGCGTCGTGCTCGCTGGTGCAGTTGGTCGTCTCGACCGTGGTCGCGGTCTTCTCTTCGGGCAGGAGGATGCACTGGCCGACCTGCATGTGCATGACGGAGGTGTCCGAGCACGCGGTGAGTGGGGCAACAAGGGCGAGAGCCGCGACCAGGCCGATCAGACGAGAGCGAGCCACTAGTGGACTCCCAGCGGCAGAGCGACCAGGAGGTACACGACGCCTGACACCAGGGCGGCGGCGGGTAGCGTCAGGAACCATGCGATGACGATGTTGCCCGCGACGCCCCATCGAACTGCCGAGAAGCGCTTCGTGCAACCCACACCCATGATTGCCGTCGACACGACTTGCGTCGTCGAGATGGGGGCGTGGATGACGTAGGAGCACAGGTACAGGACCGAGGCAGACACCGCCTCGGCCGTGAAGCCACGAGCCGGATCCAGGTCGATGATCTTACGACCGATCGTGCGCATGATGCGCCCGCCGCCGGCCATCGTGCCCAGCGAAATCGCCAGAGCACCCGAGATCTTCACCCACAGAGGCACGTTCATCTCGCCCGTGATCGGATCGAGGATGTTGTGTGTTTCTCCGTAGCCGCCGGCCAGCAGGGCCATGACGATGATGCCCATCGTCTTCTGCGCGTCCTGGATGCCGTGACCAAGGGCCATGGCAGCCGATGAGAAGCGCTGCGCTGCACGGAAGCGGCGCATCGTGCGGTGATACTGAGCGTTACGCAGCAGCCACAGGACGAGCTTCATGACGAAGTAGCCGATGACAAAACCGACGATGGGGGAGGCGAACATCGGAATCACAACGTGGCTCATGATGCCCCACCAGTGCACCATCGTGCCCGATAGGAGGCCAGCGCCCACCATGCCGCCAATGAGAGCGTGCGAGGAGGACGATGGGAGACCGAACCACCAGGTGATGAGGTTCCAGATACAGGCACCCAGCAGCGCGGCCAGGATGATGACCAGGCCTTTTTGCTGCATTTCGGGAAGCGGGGATTCGGCGTAGTCGGAAATTGAGATGATGCCCTTGCCGACGGTCTTCGCGACGGCGGTGCCCATCATGGCGCCGATGACGTTCATCGTTGCGGCCATGAGGAGCGCGGCACGTGGTGTCCACGCCCGCGTCGACACCGAGGTCGCGATCGCGTTCGCTGCGTCGTGGAAGCCGTTCGTGTAGCTGAAGAACAGCGCGACGACGATGACGACGCAGACGAGGATCAGATTGAGATCCACGGCTCAGGATTCCTTCAGTGCGAGGGACTCGATGATGCCTGCGAGTTCCTCGAAGGCATCAGCACAGGATTCGAGGCCCTGGACGATGTCCTTGAGCTTGATGATCGTGACCGGGTCCAGGCCCGAGTCGAACAGAGCCGTCAGGGTGCGGCGGTAGGCCAGGTCGCCCTCGTTCTCGAGGCGGTTGATCTCGATCCAGTAGTCGCGCAGGTCCACCGGCGACTTCAGCTTGTGCATGTTCTGCGCGGTTATCTCCGCGCAGTTCTTGATGACCTCGATCTGCGTGTTGAGCAGAGAGACCAGGGAAGAGGGGATGTCGGCAATGCCGTAGACGACGAGGAGATCGCCGGCTTCATCGATGAAGTCGAGGCAGTCGTCGAGGTGGGACGCCAGTGACTGCAGGTCTTCGCGGTCGAAAGGCGTGATGAACGAGGAGTTGATGCGCTGGATGATTTCGTGGTTCAGTTCGTCACCGCGGTGCTCAACCTCGTGGAGCTGATCGCGCAGGGCGATGCGTTCCTCAGGGGAGGCAGCATAGATGTGCGTCAGGATCTCGACGGCCTGCTCAAGCTGGCGAGCCTGCGAGGTGAAGTCTTCAAAAAAGTCAGGGCCTTGGGTCTTGTTTCGGAATCCCATGGTGTATTCGGTCCTTCCAATGGTGAACGGCACTGTTGTGCTACGAATAATCGTCGGTCATGGGGTGGTGTGACTTCAAGTTCAGATGCGCTTTTGCCGCCCAATGGTCATGGTCTATCTCACGGTTTAGGATGTGGGCTACTCTTCGGTCCCATTCGCGAGGTCGGGGTCGGCTCGACTGGTTTTGTTTTGCCTTGTGGGTGGGCAGAAGGTCCCTGCCGACCGGGCGGCGTGTGACTCGTTCGACTAGGATTGAGATGTGACCGGGACCAAGCGCCCGCAAGCGTGGGCATCCGTTCCGGCATGATTGATTCTGTCAATCGGGGACGCATATCGCGGCCTCGACAATCCGAAATGCCTCAGGAGGCAAAATGTCCGTGACTGAACAGGACGTGCGTGCAGCGGCTCCGGCCAACGCTCCCGAAGATGTCATCAAGTGGGTTGCTGAAATCGCTGAGCTGACCACCCCTGACGCCGTTGAGTTCTGCGACGGTTCCCAGGAAGAGTGGGACCGCCTGACCTCTCAGATGGTCGAGAGCGGCATGTTCACCAAGCTCAACGAGGAGAAGCGCCCGAACTCCTTCCTCGCTCGCTCCAAGCCTTCCGACGTTGCGCGTGTTGAGTCCCGTACCTTCATCTGCTGTGAGAAGGAAGAGGACGCGGGCCCGACCAACCACTGGGCCGACCCCAAGGAAATGAAGGCCACCCTGCACGAGAAGTTCACGGGTGCCATGAAGGGCCGCACCATGTACGTGGTTCCCTTCTCCATGGGTCCCCTGGGCGGCCCCATCTCCCAGCTCGGTGTTGAGATCACCGACTCCCCCTACGTTGTTGTCAACATGCGCATCATGACCCGCATGGGTGCTGCTGCCATGGACCTCATCAATGAGGGTCGCGTGTGGGTTCCCGCCGTCCACTCCGTCGGTGTTCCTCTCGAGCCCGGTCAGGAAGACTCGACTTGGCCCTGCAACGATGAGAAGTACATCACCCACTTCCCGGAGACCAACGAGATCTGGTCCTTTGGTTCGGGCTACGGCGGCAACGCGCTGCTCGGCAAGAAGTGCTTCGCTCTGCGTATCGCTTCGACCATGGCCCGCCGCGACGGCTGGATGGCCGAGCACATGCTCGTCCTGCGCCTGACCCGCGAGTCCACCGGCCAGCAGTTCCACGTCACCGCCGCCTTCCCGTCGGCCTGTGGCAAGACCAACCTCGCCATGCTCCAGCCCACGATCCCCGGCTACAAGGTCGAGACCGTCGGCGACGACATCGCGTGGATGCGTCCCGGCCCGGATGGCCGCCTGCGCGCCATCAACCCCGAGGCCGGCTTCTTCGGCGTCGCCCCCGGCACCTCCTACAAGACCAACCCCATGGCCATGGAGACCGGCAAGGCGAACTCCATCTTCACGAACGTCGCTCTGACCGACGACGGTGACGTGTGGTGGGAAGGCATCGACGGTGACGTTCCGGCGCACCTGATCGACTGGCACGGCAATGACTGGACCCCCGAGTCCGGCGAGAAGGCTGCTCACCCGAACAGCCGCTTCACCGTCCCCGCCTCGCAGTGCCCGATCATCTGCCCCGACTGGGAAGCCCCCGAGGGCGTTGCGGTTGACGCCGTCCTCTTCGGTGGCCGCCGCGCCACCAACGTCCCGCTGGTTGCCGAGCAGTACGAGCCCGCCCACGGCGTGTTCATCGGTGCTTCCGTGGCCTCCGAGGTCACCGCTGCTGCGACCGACGTCAAGGCCGGCTCGCTGCGCCACGACCCCTTCGCCATGCTGCCCTTCTGCGGCTACAACATGGCCGACTACTGGGGCCACTGGCTGGAGATGCAGGACAAGCTGGGCGAGGGCTTCCCGAAGGTCTACCAGGTCAACTGGTTCCGTAAGGACGAAGACGGCAACTTCATGTGGCCCGGCTACGGTGACAACGCCCGCGTTCTGGACTGGATCGTTCGCCGCGCCGCTGGCGAGGTCGAGGCCATTGACGGTGTGACCGGTCGTTACCCGAAGTTCGAGGACTTCAACCTGGATGGCCTGGACATCGACGAGGCCGTGTGGGCGAAGCTCTTTGCGATTGACCCCGACGCCTGGGCCGCCGAGATGGACGACACGGAGGAGTACTTCTCGCAGTTCGGCGATAAGCTCCCCGCCGCCATCACCGAGCAGCTGGCCAAGTTCCGCGAGCGTATTGCCGCCGCGAAGCAGGCCTGATCGACGCGGATCTGTGGGCGGGCCCCGGAGGTAACTCCGGGGCCCGCCCCTTTTTGACTACCTGTAGGTCTCGTCTCTCGTCAGACCAAGGCTGACCGGCTTGCGTGCGAGCAGAACGGGCGGGCTAGACTGGGAGCGCATCCGACCGCGCGCGCAAGGAGAGTCCGTGCCCAACTACTTGAACGATGACGAGCTGGCCCACGCGAAGGGCTTGCTTGATCGAATGACGACCATCTACCAGCACACCGTCGTGGGTCAGGAAGCACTACGCCGCGCGCTCACCGCCTCGCTTCTCGCCGGTGGCCACGTCCTGGTGGAGTCCGTGCCCGGCCTCGCGAAGACGACGGCCGCGCAGACCCTCGCGTCCGCGGTATCGGGCACCTTCCACCGTATCCAGTGCACCCCCGACCTGATGCCCAACGACATCGTTGGCTCCCAGATCTGGAACCAGGAACGCGGCGAGATGGTCACCCGGCTGGGTCCCGTGCACGCCAACCTGGTTCTCCTGGACGAGATCAACCGTTCGTCGGCCAAGACGCAGTCCGCCATGCTGGAAGCCATGCAGGAACGCCAGACTACGATCGGTGGCGTCAACCATCAGCTGCCCGATCCCTTCATGGTCATGGCCACGCAGAACCCCATCGAAGAAGAGGGCACCTACGTGCTGCCCGAAGCCCAAATGGACCGCTTCCTCCTCAAGGAAGTCATCACCTACCCGACGCCCGTCGAGGAGTTTGAGGTTCTCTCGCGCATTGACAGTGGTCAGATGACAAGGCCTGCGGACGTCGTTCCGATCACCCTCGACGACGTGCGCACGCTGCAGGAAGCACGACGACGCGTTTACGTCCACGAGACCCTCAAGGCCTACATCGTCGACATCATCAACACGACCCGAGGTGCCGGCCCCAACCCACTCCCGGGCTGGAAGAAGCACGTGCGCGTGGGTGCTTCCCCCCGTGGCGGCATCGCCCTCATGCAAATCGCGCAGGCGATCGCCCTCATGGAGGGCCGCAACCACGTCATGCCGGACGACATCAAGGAAATGCGCTACGGCATCCTGCGTCACCGCATCATCCGCACCTTCGATGCCGTGGCTGACAACGTCTCCATTGAGGGACTCATCGACGCCGTCTTCAAAGCGGTTCCCGTTCCGTAAAGAACCCGGTCCCACGCCAGTCGACTCTCAAGAGGAACGCAATGCCTGTACGCTCGCGAGAAATCCACGCGCTGTCCTCCCGCATCCAGCTGCCCGTCCTGCGCAAGCTGCTATCCATCATGGATGGGCACCACTCCGCGCTTCGGCATGGACGCGGATGGGAGTTCATGGATTTAGCTCCCTACCAGCCGGGCGATGATGTGCGTGAAATCGACTGGGCGGCGACAGCCCGGACGGGTTCGCCCATCATCAAACGGCACGAGGCCACGGCGAACCTACAGGTTATGCTCGTTGTTGATACTGGCCGCGAAATGGGCGCGCTCGCCCCCTCGGGCGAGACGAAGGAAGAGGTTGCCTTGGCGGCGTGCGAGGCCATCGCATGGCTGAGCGCGGCACGCGGAGACCAGATCGGCCTCGTCGCCGGTGACGACAAGCGCGTGCGTTTCATGCCCGCCCGCTCCGGCAACGCGCATGCGGAGACGCTGCTGCGCCGCATCGAAGAGGACATCACCCTGCGTTCCCCGCATGCGAACGTCGCGAAGCTCCTGGCTCGGGCCAGGACGATCACGCGTCGGCGCAGCCTCATCGTCATCGTCACGGACAGTACGCAGCCCACCGCGTCCCCGGAGTCGAGCGACCTCATCAAGTCCATGTCGGCGCGCCACCAGGTGATTCTCATCAGCGTCGAGGATATCGATCCAACGACCCTCTCAGAGGGGACGGAGGTCGTTGACGTCAACGAAGGGCCGCTACCGGATTTCCTGCTCAGAGATAACCAGTTGGCGGGGGAGGCAGCCAACGTCATGGCGATGCGGCGTGCCGCGGTCGCGCGGATGCTCGATGAGAGGGGTGTCATCCACGTGGACGTGTCGTCCAGTGAGGATATTCCTCGTGCGCTCATGCGTGCTCTTGAAAGGGGAGTTCATGTCCGGTGAGGTCACAGACGACCTGTTTAATCCGATCATCTATCCGCATTGGATGTGGGTCCTCGGTGTCACGCTTGTCGTCGCCGTCGTTGGCTGGGTGTGTTTCTGCCTGTGGCGGTGGTGGACGTCCCGCATTGGTGAGGTGATGGAGCTACAGACGATTTCGGATGCGCGGCGCAAGAAGTATCTGTCGTACGTCGATCAGATTGCGGATCGCTACGCCGACGGCGACCTGGATGCTCGCGGCGTGCACCTGGCGTTGGCGGGACTCATGCGTGCGCTGGGTACGGAACGCACCGGGCGTGACCTCGAGGTCGCAACCGTGTCCGAGGTGCGTGAACTCGTGCCCGTGTGGCCGGGGCTGGCGGATGTGCTTGCGGCGTGCGAGGCCTCGAGCTTTACGAGCCAGGATATTCCGGCTGGGCGCTCCTCGCACGAGGCTGTGACGCGCGTTCTGACGATGGCGGTGGAGGCGGTGAACGTATGAGGTTCTGGTGGATGATTCCCCTCGTCATCGTCGTAGTGGCTGGCGTCACTCTGCTTGGTTGGTGGCGTGCACGCCGCGCGGGTCAGAGCACCGGCAGGAAGGGATGGGTCGCGAACTCCGGTTTCGTACGAGGCCTGCCGAAGTATCAGGCTCTCGTGCGGCGTACGCGTGCGGCCCTCGCGATGGCTTTCGTATGCTTCCTCGTCGCGGTTATTGCGACCTCGGTGTCTGCGGCCGCTCCCGTCGACACGTACGTTAAGCACGATAAATCCTCGAGTCGCGACATCGTCATTTGTTTGGATGCGTCGGGTTCGATGCTGCCCTACGATTCGGAGATCGGCGACTCCTTCAAGCAGATCATCTCGCACTTCGAGGGTGAGAGGATTTCGTTGCAGCTGTGGAATACATACTCGATGACGATGTTCCCACTCACCGACGACTACGAGATGGCCGATGACGTGCTGACGGATATGGCCGACAAGATCGACAAAGGGCTGGCGTATGGTTCCTCATTGAATGGGGATGAGGATGAGCTGGAGCGGTACCTGACGCCGACGTTCCCCAAAGAGGATGAGAAACGCGCATCTCTGGTCGGTGACGGGCTGGCCTCGTGCGTCCTCGGCTTCGATCATACGGACAAGCAGCGTTCCCGCACGGTCCTGCTGGCGACCGATAACGAGGTGTACGGCCATGGTATTTACACCCTGCCTCAAGCCATCGAATTCGCGAAGAGCCAGAATGTGACCGTCACGGCACTGTACCCCGGCTCGGTGACGAACCTGTCCGCCGACGGCATGCAGTTGCGCGATCAGGTGCGTGCCACGGGTGGAGAGTTCTATGACGCATCATCTCCTTCCGCCGTTGACGGGGTTGTCAAGCAGATCGAGGCCGAGCAAAAGGAAGAGCTGGATTCCAAGGGGAAACTGATCGAGACTGATCGCCCGCTGGGGGCCCTTGGCTGGACGCTCTTTGGTGTCGTCTCCTTGCTCGGCCTGCTTGCCTTTGGGAGGCTCTGACATGGTTTTTCGTCCCGTCATTCACCTGTTTGTGCTGGTCGTCATTGCGCTGGTTGCGGCGACCTTCGTCTTCCTGTCGGCTCGTCGGTCACTGCGCACGAACCTGATGGACGTCATTAGGCGCTCGCTCATTGCCGTCGTCGTCATCATCATGGGTGCGGGTCCCTCGATCCCTGGCACGATCATTGAAGTCACCTCAAATATCGAGGTCTACTTCGTCATCGACCGCACCGGCTCGATGGGTGCCGAGGACTGGGACGGCGAGAATCCCCGTATCGATGGCGTCCGCAACGATGTTGCCACACTCATGGGTGTCCTCACGGGAGCGCGTTACTCGATCCTGTCGTGGGATTCGAGCGTGCACACGGACATGCCGCTGACGACTGACTCCTCTGCGGTCGCGTCATACATGGCGACGTTCACCCGTGAGCTGTCCTCCTCCTCGCAGGGGTCCTCGATCAACCGTCCCGCAGCGGACCTCGCGAAGCTCCTGAAGAAAAACAAGGAACGCCACCCCGAAAATATTCGTACCGTTTTCATCCTCTCCGACGGCGAAACCTCGAACCAGGATCACTGGTCCAGCGCTCCCAGCGGCTCCGAGGACGACTGGGATGACGTCAAGCCCTACATCGACGGCGGCCTCGTCATCGGCTACGGAACCGAGGAGGGCGGCAAGATGAAGGCGGTCCGCCTCAGCAACGCCGGGGCTCAGAGTGGCGACGACGAATACATTCATGACAAGTCCCAGCCCGGTGCCCCCATCGCCATCTCGCGTATCGATGAGGCCGCCCTCCAAGGCGTCGCGTCGCGGATCGGCGTCAGCTACGTGCATTCGCCCGACAAGTCAGCGATTGACTCCTACGCGCATTCCATCCTTGACGACGCATCAAAGCTGTCCGAAGAACGGAATATGCGCGACACGTACCGCTACATCATCTGGCCCTTCGCCCTGATCCTTGGAGGACTCCTGGCGTGGGAGGGTGCAACCCTGGCACTGCGAGCCCAACAGTTGAGGAACTCCCATGCGATCTAAGCACTCAGCAAGCGACGAAGACCTCCTGCCGTTCGGTGCTCCTCAGGGCGACTCCGGTGACTTCGCCGCGCCCGCGAAGCGCGCCCCGGCCTCGTCGGGCATACGCCAGCGCTCACCGCTGGCGCTCCGCCCGCTGTGGTATTCGATTCCCTTCCTCGTGCTCGCCCTCCTGGTCGCCACGTACCTGATCGGCTTGACTCTGTGGTCGCGTTCCTCCCTGGGTCACTGGAAGGCGCAGGAATACGAGGCCGCGAAGGCCGGGTACGAGGGACAGATGGGGTGGACATCTGTCGGCATCGAACAGTGGGTCGCCCACTACAACCTGGGTACCACGTTGCTGACCGAGGAGTCCGTGGACGAGGGTGTCGCCGAGCTGCGCACCGCATTCGAGTTGGTTCCCAAGAGCATCGAGGTAGAACCCGGACGTCTGGAGTCTTCCTCCTACGAATGCCGCGTCCGCGCAAACCTGGGGCGTGGTATCGAAATGCAGGGAGATGCCAAGGACGCGGAAGGCGCGAATCTCGACGCATACAACCTGTATGCGGAAGCGGAAGAAATGCTGTCGCCCTGCCAGACGCCCGCGAACCAGCTGAGTTCAACGGGTACCGACACCAACCCCGCTGACCGAGGCAAGGAACGCACGTCGGACAAGAAGCAGAAATCCGACAAGAAGAATAAGGGGGAGGACCCCAACGGAGATCCTAACGGGGATCCCAACGAGGACCCCAATAAGGGCGACGATCCGAGCAACAACGAGGATCCAGAGTCGGCCCCCAGCCCAAGTCCCACCCCGACGCCTACACCGACCGAGGATCCCTTCGCGGGTGAGAACGGCGATCAGAAGCAGCGCCGTGAGGACCTCATTCACCAGAATGAAGAACACAACCGTGATCAGCGTGAACAGGACGATAAGGGGCGCAGTGGTAACCCTAACGGTGCCTGGTGACCTGCGCATCCGCGTCTCATTGTGGCTGTGAAGTGCAGCCATAAAATCCCATGTCGGCCCGTTGGACCGCCAAACACCGTTAGGCTGGAATTGTGAAGGTTCTTCTCGTTGGTAACGGGGGTCGCGAACACGCGATCGCCCGCGCGCTTGTGCGAACGTCCACCCCTGAGCAGCCCGTGTCGCTGGTCGTCCAGGCCGGTAACCCGGCGCTGGAGCAGCTGGGCCGTTCACTGACCATGGATCCGCTCGACCCGAAGGACGTCGTGCGTCGCGCGACATCTGAGAAGGTCGATCTCGTGGTTGTTGGCCCCGAGGCCCCGCTTGTCGCGGGCGTCGCGGATGCGGTTCTGGACTACGGTATCCCCGTTTTTGGCCCAACGAAGGACGCGGCCCGTCTGGAGGCCTCCAAGTCCTTCGCGAAGCAGATCATGGCGGACGCCGGCGTGGCGACCGCCCGCGCCTTTACCTGCACCACCATGGAACAGGTCGAGGCTGCCTTCGATGTCCTCGGTGCCCCCTACGTTGTGAAGGACGACGCCCTGGCCGCTGGCAAGGGGGTCGTCGTGACCACCGACCGCGCCCAGGCCTCGTCCCACGCGCGTTCCTGCCTGTCGCGCGACGGGGGAGCAGTCGTCATCGAGGACTACCTCGACGGCCCCGAGGTCTCTCTGTTCTGTTTCGCCGATGGTGCCACCGTCGTCCCGCTGCAGCCCGCGCAGGACTTTAAGCGCGTGGGCGATGGCAACGAGGGTCCGAACACGGGTGGCATGGGTGCCTACAGTCCGCTCCCGTGGCTGCCTGAGGAAGCAACGCAGCGCATCGTCGACGAGGTCGCCCAGCCCGTTATCACCGAGATGGCCCGGCGCGGCACCCCCTTCCGCGGCCTCCTGTACTGTGGCCTCGCGATGACCTCGAAGGGGATCCGCGTCGTCGAATTCAACGTGCGTTTCGGCGACCCGGAAACCCAGGTGGTCCTTGAGCGCCTTGACTCTCCGCTCGCCCCCATCCTGTACGCGGCGGCCACCGGCACGCTCGCGAAGGTCCCCGCCCCCGTCTGGAGTGAGGACGCCGCCGTCACAGTCGTCATGGCCTCGGGCGGATACCCGGGTCGCACGGATACCGGGCACCCCATTACCGGCATCGAGGCGGCCGAGGCATTGGCGGGCGTCCACGTCATCCACGCCGGCACCTCCGAGGAGATCACCGACGACCCCGCCGACGTTGCGGCCGGGTGCTGCGGCTTTGAACCGACCTACGCGCTGGTGAACTCGGGCGGTCGAGTCCTCGACGTCGTCGCCCGCGCGGCCACGCTCGACGAGGCTCGCGCTCTTGCGTACCGGGGCGTGGAACTCATTCACTTCGACGGCGAGCACCACCGCAGCGACATCGCGACGTGGCCTGCTGACCTGTCCGTCACCCTCAACTGATCACACGACACTGAGGAGCATTATGCCCGCTTCCCTGCACGGTTGGACCCCCCTGAACTCGGGGAAGGTTCGCGATATCTACGCTCCCGACGAGGCCGTGGTCGGCCCCGCGCAGGAAGCGACGCCCGCCGAGGGCCGTCCCCGCCATGCGAAGGCGGGTCCGGAGGCGCTCCTCATGGTGACCTCTGATCGCATCAGCGCCTACGACTACGTGCTGCCCACGCAGATCACGGGCAAGGGCGCGGTCCTCAATCAGCTTGCCATCTGGTGGATGGGCAAGCTGCGTCCGCTCGTGGAGAACCACCTGCTGGCCGTCGGCACGAAGGCCCCGGCCGAGGCCTCGAGCGCCCTGGAGGGTGCCCAGCCCACGCGCTTCGAGGTTCCTGCCGAGGTCGACGGGCGTGCGGTTGTGTGCCGCAGCCTGCTCATGATCCCCATCGAGTGCGTCGTGCGCGGCTACCTGACGGGATCCGGCCTGGCGGAGTATCGAGAGTCTGGCACGGTGTGCGGTATTAAGCTGCCCGAGGGCCTGACTGAGGCCTCGCGTCTCGAGGAACCGATCTTCACGCCCGCCGCGAAGGCCGAGCTGGGCGAGCACGACGAGAACATCACCTTCGAGCAGACCGTTGAGCGTATTGGCGAGGAGCTGGCGACCGCGATCCGCGACCTGTCGATCGCCCTCTACCGTCAGGCGCGCGACATTGCTGCGGAGCGCGGCATCATCATCGCGGACACCAAGTTTGAGTTCGGTATCGATGTGGCGACCGGCGCAATTGTGCTCGCTGACGAGATCCTTACGCCTGATTCCTCGCGCTTCTGGCCCGCAGACCAGTGGGTGGAGGGCCAAGTGACCCCCAGCTTCGACAAGCAGTACGTGCGCGACTGGCTGACGTCGGAAGAATCCGGCTGGGACCGTGCATCCGGCGAGAACCCACCTGCGCTACCTGAAGCCGTGGCCGCCGCGACCGCCGCGCGCTACGTCGAGGCATACCGCCGACTCACCGGGTCGGAACCCATCCTGTAAACAGACTTGCCCGCCGGGCAAGGTGCACGGCGGGATCCTCACCAACAACACAAGGAGGAACGCCGTGGGGCGAATCATCGTGGAAGTGATGCCGAAGCCTGAGATCCTGGATCCGCAGGGTAAGGCTGTCGGCTCGGCGCTGCCCAGGCTCGGAATCACGAGCTTTGAGGCCGTGCGTCAGGGGAAGTGCTTCCACCTGACCGTGGACGGTCCCGTCACCGACGAGCTCCTGGACCAGGCCCGCAAGGCCGCCGAAGAGGTTCTGTCCAACCCGATCATCGAGGACGTTGTGCGTGTCGAGGCCATTGACGAGGCCGACGCCCGTTACGCGGGAGGCGCGCAGTGACCCGCATCGGAGTCGTCACCTTCCCGGGCACCCTCGATGACCGCGATGCCGCCCGTGCGGTTCAGATCGCGGGTGCCGAGGCCGTGGCCCTGTGGCACAAGGACGCCGACCTGCACGGCGTCGACGCGGTCGTGATCCCCGGCGGCTTCTCATACGGCGATTACCTGCGCTGCGGCGCGATCGCGGCGACAGCCCCCGTCATGAGCGAGATCGTGCGCGAGGCCGGACGAGGCCTGCCCGTCCTGGGCATCTGCAACGGCTTCCAGGTCCTGTGCGAGTCCCACCTGCTGCCCGGCGCGCTCATCCGTAACGACCACCAGAAGTTCCTGTGCCGCGACCAGGTGCTGCGCATCGAGAACGCGGACACCGCGTGGACTGGTACCTACAGTGTCGGCGACACCATCACCGTCCCGCTCAAGAACGGTGAAGGCAACTTCCAGGCGTCGCCCGCCGAGCTCGAACGACTCGAGGGCGAAGGCCGCGTCGTGTTCCGCTACGTTGACGTCAACCCCAACGGCAGTGCCAATGACATCGCGGGCGTCACCAACTCTGCGGGCAACGTCGTCGGCCTCATGCCCCACCCCGAGCACGCGACTGAGGCTGGCTTCGGCCCGCTCTCCCTCGGACCCGATGGAGCCAGCCACCACGGCGGCACCGACGGCCTGGGCATCTTCCGTTCCGTCCTCGCATCCCTCGTCGGCTGACGACGCCTCGCTGCACCTTCTCCCGTGAGGGTGCCTCGGCCTCGTCCATGATCTTTCGAATGGAAACACGAATGACCTCCGAAAACACCCGCGAGCTGCCCGACACCGTCGAGAACGCCGCCGCGACCCCCGGCCAGGACATGCCCTGGAAGGAACTCGGCCTCAAAGAGGACGAATACCAGCGCATCTGCGACATCCTCGGACGCCGACCCACCAACGCCGAGCTGGCCATGTACTCCGTCATGTGGTCCGAGCACTGCTCCTACAAGTCCTCCAAGAAGCACCTCGCCGAGCAGTTCGGCGCGCGCACGACCGACGCCATGAGGAAGAACCTTCTCGTCGGCATGGGCCAGAACGCCGGCGTCGTCGACATCGGCGGCGGCTGGGCCGTCACCTTCAAGGTCGAGTCGCACAACCACCCGTCCTTCGTCGAACCCTACCAGGGCGCGGCCACCGGCGTGGGCGGCATCGTCCGCGACATCATCTCCATGGGTGCCCGCCCGATCGCCGTCATGGACCAGCTGCGCTTCGGTGCCGTCGACCACCCCGACACGGCGCGCGTCGTCCACGGCGTCGTCTCCGGCGTCGGCGGCTACGGCAACTGCCTGGGCCTGCCCAACATCGGCGGCGAAACCGAGTTCGACCCCTCCTACCAGGGCAACCCCCTCGTCAACGCGCTGTGCATCGGCAAGCTGCGCCACGACGACATCCACCTGGCCAACGCGACCGGCGAAGGCAACCTCGTCGTCCTCTTCGGCGCGCGTACCGGCGGCGACGGCATCGGCGGCGCATCCATCCTCGCCTCCGAGACCTTCGAAGACGGCATGCCCGCCAAGCGCCCCTCCGTCCAGGTGGGCGACCCCTTCATGGAGAAGGTCCTCATCGAATGCTGCCTTGACCTGTTCGAGGCCGGTGTCGTCCAGGGTATCCAGGACCTCGGCGCCGCGGGCATCTCGTGCGCGACATCCGAGCTGGCCTCCAACGGCGACTCCGGCATGCACGTGGACCTTGAGAACGTGCTCCTGCGCGATCCCACGCTCACCGCGGGTGAGATCCTCATGAGCGAGTCCCAGGAACGCATGATGGCCATCGTGACCCCCGAGGATCGCGAACGCTTCTTCGAGATCATCGACAAGTGGGACGTCGAGGCCGCGGTCATCGGTCACCTGACCGGCGACGGCCGCCTCACGATCGACCACTACGGTCACCGCATCGTCGACGTCGACCCGAAGACAGTCGCCCACGAGGGACCCGTCTACGACCGCCCCTACGCGCGCCCAGCCTGGCAGGACGACCTGCAAGCCGCCACCTCCGAGGACCTTGCGCGTCCCGCCACGCGCGAAGAACTCATCGCCGACATGCGCGCCGTACTCTCCGACATCAACCAGGCGTCCAAGGCGTGGGTCACCGACCAGTACGACCGCTACGTGCAGGGCAACACAGCCCTCGCCGAGCCCGACGACGCGGGTGTCATCCGCATCGACGAGGAAAGCGGACTCGGGGTCGCTCTCTCCACGGACGCTAACGGCTGGTACACGAAGCTCGACCCGGCAGCGGGAGCCCGCCAGGCCCTCGCCGAGTCCTACCGCAACGTCGCCGTCGTCGGTGCCGAACCCGTCGCCATCACGGACTGCCTGAACTTCGGCAACCCCGAAGACACGGACGCCATGTGGCAGCTCGTCACCGCCATGACCGCGCTCGCGGACGGCTGCATCGAACTCGAGATCCCCGTCACCGGCGGCAACGTGTCGCTGTACAACTCGTCGGGCACCGAGAAGGGCCTGCCGAACTCGTCGATCAACCCGACGCCCGTCATCGGCATGCTCGGCATCCTCCCCGACGTCACGCGCGCCAACCCCTCCGGCTTCACCGAAGAGGGCCTCGCCGTCATCCTCCTGGGCACCACCCGCGAGGAGTTCGACGGCTCCGCGTGGGCGCGCATCGCCCGCTCGCACCTCGGCGGCCTACCGCCCGAGGTCGACCTGAAGGCCGAGGTCGCCCTCGGTAACGTTGTTCGAGCGCTGAGCGCCGCCGACGGCCCAGACGGTCGACCCCTCGTGCGCGCCGCACACGACCTGTCCAACGGCGGTCTCCTGCAGTCCCTCGTCGACTCCGCGCTGCGCTTCGGCATCGGCGGCGTCTTCGACGTGGCCGGTGCTGCCCGCCGCGACAGCGTCGGCGACCACGAGATGCTCCTGTCCGAGTCCCAGGCCCGTGCCTTCGTCGCGGTGCCCGAGGTGGCCGTCAAGGCCGTGTTCGCGGCCGCCGAGGCTGAGGGCGTGGACGCCATCCGCATCGGCACGACGGGCGGCGACATGCTCGCGATTAGCGGCGTGGACCTGCTCGCCGCCGAAGGCGAGGGCTGCGGCTGGATCGCCTCGATCGATGAGCTGCGCGAGCTGAGCGACACCGGACGCAAGTACTTCTGAGCTGCGTCTGAGTTGTTGCGTCTAGGGGCGCGGGCCTGCGGGTCCGCGCCCCTGTGCTGTGTTGCTTGTGGCGCCGCGTGGTGTGCTGTCGGGCCGGGCTGCTGGTTGTGCCCGTGGGCGGCGGCCCGCCCGCTCGCCGTCCGCGCCGCGAGCGTCGCTCGGCGTGTCGGCTCGAAGCCCGGCCAGGCCCTGCCGCCGCCCACCAGCACTGCGGCCAGGCCCTGCCGCCGCCCACGGGCACCGCAGCCAGGCTCTGCCGCCGCGGGTCTTACACCGCGCCGTCGGCACATTGTTATGGTTCTGAAACCTTGCCAGCATGCCCTCAGGAGGGCCTGTATCGTGCCTGTGCTTGAACGTGTTTCGTGCTGTTTCGTCGTGGACGGGTAAAGAACAAATTGTGTGCGGCAATACAACTCTTGAGAATTTGTCCTAAAGACCTACCGCATGCTCACAAAGATTTGGCATACTGTGGAGCGGAAACAACCCGTAACACCAGGAGCCATCGTGCCCGACCAATCCGTCACCGCCACACATGAGCAGGACGCGGCCTCGGCCTCGTCTTCGACCAAGAAACCCAGCCTCGGCCGCGTTATCGCCGCGTGGGGGGTGCACCTGTTCACCATCTCCGGCCTCGTGTGGGCCACGCTCGCTCTGTTCGCGATCCTCGACAACGACACCCCCATGATGTGGCTGTGGTTCGTCATCGCCCTGATCGTGGACGGCGTCGACGGCACCCTCGCTCGTAAAGTCGGCGTCCGTGAGGTCATCCCGTGGTTTGATGGCGGAGTTGTCGACAATCTCGTCGACTACCTGACGTGGACGTTCCTGCCTGCCCTGTTCATGGCGCTGCACCTGCCGTTTGGTGCCCAGCCGATGCCGGTCATCATGATGATCGTCGTCATCGTGTCCTCGCTGTTCTGCTACGCGAACGACGGCGAGAAATCCAACGACAACTACTTCGTGGGCTTCCCCGCGGCGTGGAACTGCGTCGCCATCGTTATGTATGTGCTCCAGACCCCCGCCTGGGTCAACATTGCGGCGACGATCTTCCTGGCGATCATGACGCTTGTGCCGCTGCACTACACGCACCCTGCGCGCGTGAAGCGCTTCCAGATCCCCAACATCATTGGTGCGGCTGCCTGGATCGTCGCGTGTGCGTATATGGTGGTCGCCTACCCGGTCCAGCCCTTGTGGGCTCTGATCCTTTTCTGGATTGGCGGCGGCTGGTTCCTGATCGCCGGCTTCATCCGCACGGCGACCGGCGAGGACAAGTAGTCTTTGCGCCACGATCACAGATCAACACCCCCGGGCCTCGCGCTCGGGGGTGTTTGTTATGCGATCCGCTTTCGGTGCCTGCGGTGCCCGAGGGCGGCGACGAGGCGTGGGCGTGTTTGTGGTGACCGTGCAGTGCGCGGGAGGCTGTGGTGCCCGAGGGCGGCGGCAGGGCCTGGGTGTGTTTGTGGCGGCCGTGCAGTGCGCGGGAGGCTGCGGTGTCCGGGGGCGGCGGCGAGGCCTGGGTGGGTGGTGTGGCGCCCCTTCGGCATGCGGGAGGCTGTAGTGCCCGAGGGCGGCGGCAGGGCCTGGGTGGGTGGTGTGGCGCCCCTTCGGCATGCGGGAGGCTGCGGTGTCCGAGGGCGGCGACGAGGCGTGGGCGTGTTTGTGGTGACCGTGCAGTGCGCGGGAGGCTGTAGTGCCCGAGGGCGGCGGCAGGGCCTGGCCGGGCTTCGAGCCGACGCGCCGAGCCGAAGGCTCGCGGCGCGGACGGCGAGCGGGCGGGCTGCCGCCCTCGGGCACCGGGAGGAGGGGCGGTGTGGCTACAGGAGTCCCGCGAGGCCCTTCTTAACGGCACGGTCGCGCTGGTAGCGGAATACTTCGAGGAAGATGCCGCCGAAGAAAATGCAGGCGATTGCGACCCAGATGCTTGCGGGAGCGTGACGCCCGTACACGAGGAAGTACACGTAGGGTGCCAGGAAGGTGACGGCGGCGGTGGCGGCACCGACGATGCGGTGCCACAGTTTCTGCCCGGCGACCATCTCGATGAGGCCCCACGTGTAGGGGATAGCGGTGATGACGTCGATGAGCCAGAGGATACGCCAGTCGCCCCGGAAGTGGGGGACGAACATGACGGGCACGGCGCGCGCCATGGAGTAGACGAAGACGACGACGTAGGCGATGAACTTCGGGTTGCGGCACAGCTTGAGGAAGGCCGTGCGCTCGATGATGGAGGCACCGACTGCTCGGGCGGCGCGGGTGGCGTGTGACGCGGTTGAGAGCGTATCGAGTCCGGCCATGGAAACGCGCATGAACTCGCGTTGTTCGTCTGTGCCGGCCGCCCAAGCTTCTAGCAGCGCCAGGGGGGAGAGCGCGATGGGCGTGCGTCCGCCGGAGGGTGCCCCGGCCTCGTGAATGAGATCGGCACCCAGGGCGTCGCGTAGGCGCGGCAGTTGGTCGCTGGGGATGACGGCGAGCCATAGGCGCACCCGTCGTTGGATGGCGTCGTGGAGTTCGTGGGAGAGTGCGTGTCCGGCGGCCGAGTGGGGTGAGAAGCCTTCGGCGGCGATGTCGACGAGCGCCCCGGGGTATTCGACGATGCGGGTTGTCAGGTCGCCGGCGCGATCAACGCCGGAGACGGTGATGATCGTCGCGGCATCCCACTGGTAGGTGCGTGCGATCTCGATGTCGAGGATCGAGCGCAGCGTCACGAGGGATGCGATGTCACTCACGGGTGGCCTCTCGGTAGGGGATGATCCACTCAATTGTGCCTGACTGGGCGGTTGGAATGCACGCCCACGTGGGAAGCGTGACGCACGTAGAATCGACGTATGGTGAAACGACGCATTGATCCGGCTTCGGGAATGGAGGCGCTGTGCGCTTGGCGTGGCTCGTGTGAGCGCGGCGAGGACGCGCCCCGCGCTGTTGTGCTGACGGCTGTGCGTTTCACTCTCGAGGAGTTGGGTGCCCTGCATCCGGGTCGTTCTGTCGAGGTGCGCGTGCCTCCTGCGGGTGCGGTGCAGATTCTTCCGGGGACCACGCACCGGCGTGGTACGCCACCCGCCGTCGTGGAGACGGACGCGCGCACGTGGCTGTCGCTGGCGTGCGGTTTGCTCACGTGGGACGAGGCCGTGGCTGCCTCCCTGGTGAGCGCGTCGGGGGAGCGCACGGACCTGGGTCCCTTCCTGCCGCTCGTGTGAGTGGCAGGGGAGGGTGTTCCGGGTGGGGAGGGGTGCTGCCGGTTTTTAGGCCTCGATCTGCGGAGCGCCGAAGCGTGCGATGATCTTGGGGGCCAGGTACTTCTGGGAGCCCTTGTAGGCGTAGCGTTGGGCGACGGCGGCGACGGCCGCGGTGCTTGCAGCGAAGAGCACCAGCGAGGCCAGGGTGACGTCATCCGAGTCTTCGGAGGGGATCGGGCGCTTTGTGACGGCTTTCCAGCCGAATTCGAAAATCTTGGAGGCCGCGAAAGCGGCTCCGGCGATGACGGCGGTCGTGGCGAGCTTGTCGATGGTGGCGGAATCCATGTGTGTCTCCTGGCGTGGGTTGGTTGTCCCTGCGCGGCAGCGCGTGCTTCCATGATGCCCCACACTGCGCTCTCGTGCGAGATCCAGGCGCTTACTGGCTTATGCTTATGGGCAAGTGTTCTCGTCCGAAGGATTCCCTATGGCCCGCGCCCGTTCTGTATTCGCGTTGGTAACCCTTGTGGTTGCTGCTACGACCTTGGCTGCGTGTACGCCATCAGTGTCGTCGCGTACCCCCCAAGATCCTTTCGGTGCACCCGTTGTTCCGGGGCAGGGGATCGAAGAAGAAGGGATTGAAGGCACGATTGATGCTCCCAGCCCGAGGACGGGCACGGACACGGTGACGGTTGCCCTCGTGGGCGGTGCGCAGCTGCCTACTGAGATGGCGCAGGCCTTCACGGAGGAGACGGGCTTCTCGGTCGCGGTCGTTCCCATTGATGGGGTGGATTCGCTCCCCAGGGCGGGGGCGGATGTTGTGCTGGGCCTGGATGGTGCTGATGCGCAGCAGGCGAGCCAGGCGGGCACGATTGCTCCGTCTGGCCCGCAGGACACTGTGACCCTGTCGGGTACTTCTATTTCGGGTGTGCCTGCGGCGGTGGCGTACGGTCGCGACGATGTGTGCGTGATCGCGGATAAGTCGTGGATGAGTGCGAATAAGCGCACGCTGCCCACGTCGTTTCAGGAGCTGAGTACTCCTCGCGTGCGCACACTCCTCGCGGTTCCGGATCCTGTCTCGTCGTCGGTGGGGCGTGCCTTCCTGCAGGAGGCTGCCGCGCAGACGGGTGAGGGCCTGGGTTCGTTCGTCCAGACGCTGAGTCCGCATGTCGATCCCTCGCTGGGTGCGGTTATTGGCGGGTGGACGGCTGGAGGGCACGTGTCTGACGGCTACCTGTCCGAGATCGTGGGGTCTGCGTCGGGCAAGTCCGGCTCGTACCCGCTCGTGGTTGCGCCGCGTTCGCTGGTTGCGGCTGCCGTGACGAACACGGGTGCCGATTCGTACGGGACGGCGTTGCCGTCGACGTGTATCGCGCGCATCATGTACACGGCGGCAACGAAGACGCCCGCAACGGATGGCGCTGAGTCCTTGATCGCCTGGCTGCAGAGTGCGGAAGCGCAGCATTCTTTGGCGACCACGGGGGCGGCCTATCCGATCGATGGGGTCCTCGCGGCAAACACGAAGGCCGAGTGGTTCTCGGGCATCACGGGCAGTCCCGTCGTGCCGGACGAGACCATGGGGTCGTTCAACGCGAAGGGTGCGTGGTTGGCGATGTGGACCGCGGCGCTCGATGAGCCTGCTCCGGCTCAGACGCCCACGCAGCAGCCTTCGGGCCAGCCTTCGGGTCAGCCTTCGAGCCAGCCTTCGGGCCAGCCGAGTGTGAACCCGGGCGCGCCCGGGATCGGTAACAGCAACCAGGCTGACGATTCCGACGAGGATGAGGATGACGAACCTCGTACGAGGACCCGTCACCCGATCGATGATGACGACGAGGAGTAGTCAGTTCTCCTGTGAGTGAGGGGGGACGCGGCGTACCGCGTCCCCCCTTCACTGTGTGCGGTGAGGATGATCAGCGCGCGGTGACGAGGCCGTGGCGGGGTACGACCGTGGCACCGTTGGGGGTGCGAGGGGTAGGCGTTCCCTAGTCGCGCAGCATGGAGGGGCTGACGCGGCACTCGTCACCGATGCGCATGGGGGCGATGAGGCCCTTATCGCGCAGCTCGCGCAGGCGTGGCACGGTTCGTTCGACGACCTTCCAGGGATCGATCGTGTTGAGGTAGATACGGGTGCCGCCCTCGAATCCGGCCAGGGTGGAGATGCGCCACTTGAGCAGGATCCTCCAGCGCATGGGGGTCGAGACGGTGGGCGGGCGGTGGTACCACTCTTCGTTGGCGGGCACGTCTGCGCCGGTCGCCGCGTGCGCGGCGTGCAGGATGTCGGAGATCCCAGCCATTGCCTCGTCGCTGACCTCCCACGGGTTGCGCGGGGAGTGTAGCGGCCAGATTGCGATGCCGGGGAAGCGATGACCGAAGCCTGCCAGGGCGACGGCGTGCTCGTTTTGAGCGATGAGGAGTTTGCGGGTGGCGGCGACCGTGAAGATCTGGTCGTAGATGTCGGGCTGTGCGCGCAGGCGCTCGAGTTCTGCTTCTGTTTGAACGGCAAGGTCGTCGATGGCGACCAGCTGCTTGTGTAGGTGGTCGAAGGAGGCGCCGGCAGGGCGCAGCCAGTTCTGGAAGGTGGCGACGTAGCGCACGGCGGGGTTGAGGCCGTACAGGTCGTGCATTGAGCGGGCTGTGTAGGCGGTGTACTGGGTGTGCTCTTCCGGGGTGAGGGTGCCCGACCCGGCGAGCTGGTGGGCTTCGGTTGCCCCGTCGATGAAGTGGCGCTTGCCGATAATCAGGTCGTGGCCGCCGGAGAAAAAGCCGTTGGCGGCCTGCAGGCGCGCGGTCTCGCTGGTGGCCGCGAACTCGCCTTCGCTCATGCCCGAGGCCAACATCCGCGCGCGCACGACGTTCATGACGTGGTCGTAGCCCACGTCCGAGGCCAGGTATCGGGCCATGCGGTGGCGGTCGGCCTCGGAGGGCATGTGCCCGTGGTTGAGGTGCCAGTAGTTGTAGGAGACGATTTCGAACAGGTTAGGGATACGCCGAAATTCGGCGACCGTGTCCCCGAGCTTGTCGGCAGGGAGGGCGTCGAGCTGTTCCCATGTGCCGTCGTCTCGGCGTACGAGGCGCGATTTTTCGGGCGGTGTCTCCAGGTATCGCTTGGAACAGAACGCGCAGTAGTGCCCGTCAGCCTCGTGGTCGATGGGGGTGCAGTCGGTGCGCGGCGCGGCGAGCGGACGATTTCCGCGGCCGGGGACGGTCCACACCTCTGTGCCGGTGAGCAGGTTCTGCTGTTTGACGGTGCCGTCGGCGAGTCGCACGATGGCGCGGTCGGCGCGGGTAAGCTTCGATGCCATGTCTTAATCGTACCTGTTGTCAGAGTCGGTTCATGGTGGCGGGGTGCGATCCGGTGCGCCCGGCCTCGCCTTCGTCGAGCGCGTCGATGCGGGCGCGCTGGTCGGGACTCAGGCTGAAGGAGAAGGTGTCAATGTTGGCGGCCATGCGCGCCGGACTCAGGGTCTTGGGGAAGACGACGTGGCCGCGGTCGATGGCCCAGCGCAGGGCGACTTGCGCGGCGCTGACTCCGAGTTCGTTGCCGATGGCGACGAGGGTTGGGGCGGTGATGGCGCGCCCGCGTGCCAGGGGCGACCATGCTTCGAAGACCATGCCGAGTTCGTGCGCGTAGGAGCGTAGCGCCTCGTTGGGGAGGAATGGGTGTGCCTCGACCTGGAGGGCGTGGGGTGGCACGGAAGCGATGGAGCGGACGGCTTCGATGTGGTCGCGCTCGTAGTTCGACAGGCCGATGGCGCGCGCGTTGCCCGCAGCGAAGGCGTCCTCGAGGGCAGGCCACGGCAGGGCGACATCTCCGCCGTAGAGGGTGGGCAGCGGCCAGTGTACGAGGAGGAGATCGACGTAGTCGGTGCGCAGGTCTTCGAGTGATCGTGCGATGGATGCGGCAGCGCGCTCGGGTGCGTGGTTGGAGTTGTCGACCTTGGTGGTGAGGAAGATCTGGTCGCGTTCGATGCCAGACGCTTCGAGCGCGGCGCCGACCTCGGCCTCGTTGCCGTACATCTGGGCGGTATCGATGTGGCGGTAACCAACCTCGAGTGCGCGGCTCACGGCGTCGTAGGCGTCCTCGGGCGCGACCTTGTAGGTGCCGAAGCCAAGCACGGGGATGGGTGCGCCCGTCGGGAGCGTGAGCGTGGGAATGGGGGACGAGGCCGTGGCCGCGTCACTCGGGAATGGGGCGTTCATCAGTGAATCCTCCTGGTTGCTTTCAGTGTAGCGTCCCTGGGAGGGGATGGTCGCGGGCGTCCGCGCGCGAGCCCGATGCGTGCAGCGTAGTGTTGTCTTCGCTTCGGAGCCGCGCGTGGTGCCGGTTTGAGAGGACAGGAGGACTCATGATCAGTGCATGCGAGACGGAGGATGGTGTCGTCTTCGATATGAGCGAGCTGGAGGCCGACGCGCTGCGCTCATATGCCGATGGGCTTGTTGCCGACCCCAAGCATCCTTTCGTTGAGCTGCTGCGCAGCCAGGGCCTCGTCGTCGGTGACACTCCCGTCCCACACCTTGCTGTGCTCCTTGAGGCGTTCTCGCAAGCGACGAAGGTGCTCACCGCCTGGGTCATTGCCCCGGCTGGATGCCGCCGCGCCACCTTCTTTGTGGGTCCGCACTCCGCCGTGGTGTCGCGGTGCGACGAGGGCGGACTGTACGCGGGCGAGGATGACCTGTTGTCGGTGTGGGCTATCGACTCCGCGCAGCTGCGCGAGACCTTTTTCGAACTTAGCGCCTTGGGGGAACCCTCCGGCGACGGGATTGTGCCGACGGCGGTACCGGAGGTGCTCTTTGAAGCCCTCGAGCGGGGTGATGCCACGGAGATTCTTGTGGAGGTACCGAAGGTTGCCCGCGAGATTGCCGACGTGATTGATACTGATGTCGATGAGGTGACAGGGGCTTTCTGGGCGGATGTCGCGGATGATTCGTGGGTGGGACTCGCCGTACGGGTCGTCGATGTGGTGTCGTACCCGGATCTGTCGGGTGACAGTTGGCGTTTGATTGGCACCAGCGAGGAGGTTTGCGAGGTGCTGGCGGGCGTGGAGTTTACTGAGCTGTACCCCGATGAGGTGCCTCTGCTGGCGGATGAGGACGGTGAATTCTGGGCGGCAGTTGCTTCATCATCGCCGGAGGTGCTCTGGGAAGACATCGAGGACGTACTCGCTGAATAGTCCACCTGTCGATCCGCAGGTCTCACAGTCTGAGATTGAAGGGTGTCAATTATTTACTACATCTCTGGTCAAATGATGCCCATGGGTCGGTTTTTCGCGTTTTACGTGTGTCGCTGCGCGGTTCGCTGAGTGTCTGACCGAATGACTTATAAAACATTGCAATACGGCTGAAAAACAGTCGGATGCTGTCTGCAACATGGTTGACACTTTTATTGGTATACCGGTTAATTTCTCCTGTCTTCCCTGAAATGTCAAAGGCTTGCATCTAACCAAATGGTAGGGTTTGTGTTAGGTAAGCCACCGTGATTTGTCCTCACTAAGTAACGATTTGGCGTACGATAGATACTGTTCAACCACGAAGCCAACACGTCACGACAACGAACGGAGAGTTATGTCGGTTCGCAATGCACTGCTTGCACTCGTCGCGCAGCAGCCCGCGGGTGTCTATCGCCTCAAGCAGATGTTCGAGGAGCAGACGTGTGGGGCATGGCCGCTGAACATCGGCCAGGTCTACCAGACCATGCAGCGTCTCGAGCGTGACGGCCAGGTTGTGTCTCACGCTGAAACCAATGCTGGTCGAGACTCTGAGGTTTTCGAGCTGACCGACGCAGGTCGCGATGTCCTCACCGCCTGGTGGTCCACCCCTGTTCCGCGTGAGCACCCTGAGCGCGATGAGCTTGTGATGAAGCTCGCCGTGGCCGCCGCCGATCCGACGGTCGACGTCGAAGCCATGATCCAGACGCAGCGTCGCTCGACCCTGGGTTCCCTGCGTGACGTCACCCGCCTCAAGGCCTCGGCCGATGAGGGGGAGCTCGCGTGGAAGCTCATTCTTGAGCGCCACATCTTCGACCTTGAGGCCGAGCTCAACTGGCTCGACCACATCGAGTCCGGTGCGGTCTCCGAGGCCGCGCGTCGCGCTGCCTTCGCTGCTGCGAAGGGTCGTTCGATGAACTGGGCTCAGGCCGAGGCCGGTATTTCGGAGCGTGCCGGGGTGCGATGAGTCAGCCTGCGCCGCTACCGATCAGGATGGCCGGCGTCGGACATGAGTTCGGCGCAAACGGCGTCCGAGTGAGAGCGCTCGACGGGATCGACCTTGAGGTTGAGCCCGGCGAGCTTCTCGCTGTTATGGGACCGTCTGGATCCGGCAAGTCGACGCTGCTGTCGATCGCTGGCGGCCTTGAGCGGCCGACACGCGGAAGCGTCTACGTCAACGGGATCGATCTGGCCTCGTTGGATAGCGTTCACCGCGCCGAAGTGCGTCGACGCTCGATTGGCTACGTCTTCCAAGATTACAATCTGATTCCGTCGCTGTCGGCCCTCGAAAACGTTGAGATGCCGTTGCAGCTGGACGGGGTGAGTCCTTCGAAGGTACGTGCGGCCGCGATGGCCGCTCTCGCCGAGGTTGGTGTCGCAGAACTCGCGGATCGCTTCCCCGAGAGGCTCTCCGGTGGCCAACGTCAACGTGTAGCCATCGCTCGCGGCCTCGTTGGTAACCGGTCGGTCATTCTTGCCGACGAGCCGACCGGCGCGTTAGATTCTCACACTGGCGAACAGATCATGTTGGTGTTGCGTGACCACATAGATGCTGGTGCAGCGGGTATTCTCGTGACTCATGAGGCCAGAATGGCCGCATGGGCAGACCGAACAGTGTTCCTGCGAGACGGTCGTATCGTTGATCGTTCGCGCGGGGATTCTCTGAGGGACCTGCTCGCCGACGCAGCACCAAGGACCTGATGAGCCGACTCAACACACGGATGAGGCGATGGGGAGTAGTACTCCGCATCGCCTCTCGTGATGCACGCCAAAGTCTTGGGCGCACCTTCACTGCCGTGATCCTTATCTCCCTGCCGATTATCATTGCGATCGGATCGCTGACGTTCTGGGATGTGACGACGTCCCAGCGCTACCAGGCCTCCTCCTGGCTGGGACACAACTCCGACTCCCAGGCCGTGACGCTGCGTCGTTCGACATCAGCTCTCGACCAGGACTTCACCGCGGACCGCCTCTCGAAGACGGCGTCGGATGACGATGTTGCCGTTACCATGGAGACCCTCAGCGACTGGGTGCCGACCGGAGACCAGTTGGTTGCGGTTGACACGCTCTATCAGCTCCATATGACGGCACCGGATGGAACCGGGTACACGGTAGACAATGGCACGCAGACCGCCTCCTTGGATGCGCCGCGCGTCGAGGCAGGTAACAAGCACGGGTCGCTCGCAGCTCAGCATGCCGTGGTTTCCGACGACGTCGCCCGTGCCCTCGGCGTCGAGGCCGGAGACACGGTCGCGCTCTCCGTCACGGTGTCGAAGCAACGCGCAGCGCAGTCCATCGAAGGCAGCGCTGTTATCGACGCGATCATCAAGGGCGAGGGGCGCGCAATCGTCGGCGACGGCACGCTCGACATTGATCGTTTAGCTGTCGCTGGACGCACGCAGACGGCCTGGTATGTGACGGGGCCAGCGCCCGTGACGTGGGAGAAGATTCGCGAACTCAATGCGTCCGGCTTCTCGGTCGTCTCGCGCCACGTACTCGCCAACCCGCCCGATGCCTCGGCGCTTCCCTCACAGATCGCCCAGTACGAGGTCCCCGAGACCTCGCGCAACGCGAACCCGTGGCAGTACCTGCTCCTGGTCGCGGGTGTTCTCCTGATCCTCACCGAGATGATCCTGCTCATCTCGCCGCTCTACACGGTCGCGCAACGCTCGGTGATGCGCACAGCTGCGATGATCGTCGCTAACGGCGGCGACCGCTCCGACGGGCGACGCCTCACAATCGCGCACGGTCTCATCATCGGCGCGTACTCAGCAGCCTTCTCAGTCGTGTTGTCTGCCTGCGCCATGCTGGGGATCGGGCTGTGGTCCGGCCTTGGCCTCGGCATTGTGCCGCTGTGGCCGCTGGGCCTGTCCGCTCTCCTGCCCATTCTGCTGTCGCTGATGGCCTCGGTATCACCGGCGCATACCTCCTCCCACATCGACACCTCCGCGGTCATCGGCGGACGCGTCTGGGAGCCGTCGCGTCTGGTGCGTCGCCGCATGATCTACCCGATCGCGCTGTTGGCTGGCCTGCCGGTGCTGGGCGTCGCCGCATGGTACGGGTCGGTCCTGACCCTCGTTGTCGGTATTGCTCTCCTCGAAATCGGCCTCATCGGCTCGATCCCCTACATCTTTACGCGTTGGCGCGTGCCCAATGGTCGCGCATCCATGAGTATGCGCCTGGCCCTGCGCGATGCTGTCCGCAACGGACACCGTACGTTCCCGGCCATGGCCTCGATCCTGACGACCGTGTTCGTCGCTTGTGCCCTCCTCATCACGCTTTCCTCGTCGAACGAGGCCGGCTGGAATTCACGTCCGCACGTGGGCAAGCGTGGGCAGATCTTTGTGTCCACGGTCGACAAGACGGATTCGAATACCCGCTCGCGTGCGCTCATGAAGGCAGCGACGGAGGCCGTGAAGAACCAGCGAACCGTCACCTCATCCGCAGAACTCAGCGGCATGGCGTGGAACTCTGGTCCCGGTGGGCCGGTCACCATGGTTGAAGCGATTTCCCCGGACGGAAAGTCCACCTTCACGATGGCGGCCGACATGGGTACCATGGCGGAGCTGGACGTCGCCTACATCGTCGACGACGGTACCTACCTGCGCCAGGCCGGCTACCTGAACGAGAACGATATGGTGCGCGCGGTTGCGACGCTGAACTCGGGCGGCATCCTCATTCCCGACAGGAAATACATCGACGGCGCGGGCCAGGTGAAGCTGCGCAGCCTCGATATGCAGGCGATTGCGGACGCAAAGGCCGCCGGCTTTTCCGACAACGAACTGCCGGACGCGCGCGTGATGGGCACACAGATCTTCCCCGCGTCACCGCTGACGCGCGTCAACGTCATGGTGCTCTCCCCGAGCGCCGCAACATCCTTGGGCCTCAAGGCGGTGTCGCTCGGACAGCTCCTCTCGGTGGATAAACCCGTGAGTACGGTGGATGCGCCCGCGTTCCAGGCGACCATCGCGCGTCAGGTTCCGGGCGCATCCGCCCAGGTCATCACGCCGACCATGCGTTCGCAGATCCTGCCCTACATCGCCGCCCTCATCGCTGTTGTCGCCGCGGCAGCGACGGTCGCCCTCGTCGTGGCTCTCTCGGCCTCGGACATGCGCCCCGACCTCGATACTCTCGATGCGATTGGCGCTGCCCCCGCGATGCGCCGTCACGTCACGACCTGGCAGGGCGTGGTCCTCGCGCTGAACGCGATTCCGACGGCGGTTCTCTCGGGCCTCATCGTCGGTGTCCTTGCCGTCATCACGTTCGCCCGATCAGGTATCTTCCCGACTCTCACCACGCTGTGGCCGGTCGTGCCGTGGAGAGCACTGCTCGGCATGCTGATCGGCATGCCCCTGCTGTGTGCGCTCGTCGCCATCGTGCTCACGCCGCGCCACCAGAAGCGTATCCGCCGTATCAACTAGGCTCCGCAATGACTGACGCCCCCGAGACGGTTGTGATCCCGCCAGGTGCCCTGGCCTCGTCCTCCGTGCGCGTGGACACCTGGCTGTGGGCGACCCGCCAGCTCAAGTCACGCTCTCAGGCCACGGCCGCCGTACGCGCCGGGCACGTGCGCGTTAACGGCGACCCCGTCAAGGCCGCCTACAAGCTGCACGTGGGCGACGAGGTGCGTCTGCGCATCGAGGGCTTTGATCGCGTCCTCGGCGTGGTGCTGCTGCTGGCCAAGCGCGTCTCCTACCCGCAGGCGCGCATCGCCTACGATGATCGCACGCCCGAGCGTCCGCGCGTTCACGTCCCCGTCGCCATGCGCGAGAAGGGCAGTGGGCGCCCGACGAAGAAGGAGCGACGCGAACTCGACCGCCTGCGGGGCTACGACTCTCACGAGCACTACTGACCCTCTTCGACGAGGCCGTGGCTGAGCTGCGCGCGGTGGTTATGCATGAGGTCCCGCCGCCTGAGAGAGGCGACGGGACCGGGAGCCAGTCGTATGAGCTTACTCGTCTGGGTAGAACGCGTTGGGGTACAGCTTGTAGTACGATCCCCATTTTTCGTCGTACGCGGTATCAAACTCGAAGTCCGCCTTGCCTTCGCGGGGGACTGTGAACGTGTAGGCGTTAGTTTCGGTGTGGCCCACCTGAGTTGCGGCCGTGTCGTAGGTGACTGTGAAAACGAGGGTAACAGAGACGCTCGGATAGACGCTTAGGGCAGGCTTCTTATCTGCCAGAACCTCGATGGATCCGGTGCAGTGCGCCGCAGTCTTGTTGTCGTTCAGTGAGCACGTCTGGTCGAATTTGAAGACATCTTCCGCGGTGTAGGTGGAGACCAGGTTCGCGATGGCGACCTTATTTGGGCACTCTGCGTCGATCGCCTGCCTGCGTTCATCGGTGGCGGTGCGGTACTCGTTGTAGATCTCGCCCATGTCCGCGCGGTTGTCAGCTCTCACGCTTGAACACCAGTTTGTGGTCTGCGTCGCCTTGGTCTGCGCTGCGATCTGCTTCGTCTGAGCTGTGAGGTCGCGTGCCTGATTGAGACGAACACCTGACAAAACACCGAGCGTGATTGTCGCACCCATGAGTGGGACGAGAAGGATGGCCATAACGGCGTTGTAGATGGATAGCTTCTTGTTCTTGGGGGGGTTGTCCGAGGAGGTGGGCTGATTGTGACTCACTTCGCTGCCTCCTTCGCCTTCTCAAGATCATTGTTCGCATTGTCGAAGCTTTGTTGAGCCTGCTTGTACTCGCTGGTCGCGGATATGTACATACGGCCCGTCAGGGCCAGGCCAGCGCTGAATCCGATGACGAGGAGCGTTGTGATGATCGCCGTGATGATCTGATTCTTTGGGATCTGAATGGTTAGCCCGTCGGAGTACCTGGGCGACTTCTGGGGCGGTTGCGCGGGCGCAACGGCGGGGTGAGTGGGGACATCGGGAGCAGGATGAAGTCCGTCGGACTCTTCTCCCGGGCGTACGATACGACCGGTGACCGGATCGACAGTACCGGTGATGGACTGTGCGGCGGTGAGGGGCTGGGCAGCGGTCCCCGTGACGGGGCGGGCGATAGAGCCTGTGAAGGGGTCAATGTGGCCGGTCGTAGCGTGTGCGATGGTGCCGGTAATGGGGTCGATGGGACCCGTGGTAGGCGGAGGTACCGAGCCGGTGACGAGACCGTTGCTGGCTCGCTCGTCTGCGATGTAGTGCTCTGTCCAGTCCGAACCGTTCCACCAGCGCAGCCGTGGGGTCCCGTCTGGGTCTGGGTACCAGCCTTCGATGGGGTTGTTCACAGGAGGCTCCTTTCGTGGTATTCCGCCATCGGTGAGGATGGCTGGAATGGGTCGGCAAAGTCGACGTCCGGACTCATCAGTGTTACATGTCCGAGGGCCACCATGCTGTCATCGTAGCCCCGCACTCTGTATTGCCTGTCATGTTGGGATCGTAGGGGACTGTCACGGAAAAGGTGAGCGGCGTCCCGGGTGTTAGCGTCGCTGTCGTGGTCCCCTGGTAGGGGGATGTCGGGTTGAAGCTCTTGTTCTTCTCCGTGGTGTAACCGATGACGGTCACGTTCAGGGGACCGAACATCGTAATGGTACTCGACTGCTTGACAGCGAGGGTGCCTTTGATCGTCGTGGTGACCTTATTGGCTGTGCACTCAGTCATGGTGATCGTAAAGTCGGCGTTGGACAGGGTGCGCTGCGCGTTTGCCAGTGCTTCTTTGTTCGAGCATTGAGAATGGATCGAGTCTTTGACGGCTTGTGTCGAGGAGTCGTAGGTCTTGATGATGTCGCGCATCGATGAGGCGTTGCTGCGCGTGACCGAATCGCACCAGGCGGCGGCGCTGGCGTCTACGTTCACGGAATCAAGGCGCGTTTTGGCGTCTTTAATGGCCTGGTCGATGGACGCCTTATCGGACTGGGCCTGTTCGGCCTGGGATGTGAAGGTCTCTGCCGCGTGTGTGCGCCACACGTTGATCCCGCCGACGACGGCGGACAGGGCGATGAAGATGACGGCCAGGATGACGCCTGCGACGGTTGTGGCGCGCAGGGGAGTGGGGGCGGTGCTCACTGCTGGGCCTCCTCGATCTGGCGGTTGACGTCGTCGAGCGTGGATTGAGCCCGGTCGCGTTCCTCTTGTGCGTGCCGTGCTTTCTCCTTGGCGTCCTCGTAGATTGCGTTGGAGTCGCCCAGGTGGGACCACGTGAACACGAGGACGCCGATGAAAGCGATGACCAAGATCCAGGAGGCGGCGCAGGCCAGCGCCCAGTGAGCGGTGGTGTGCTTCTTGGGGGCGTCCTGGGTGCTGGTCGCGCTGGTGTTCTCCATCGACGAGGCCGGGGTGGCCTCGGCAGCTAGGGTGGGACTGGGGGCGGGTGCTGAGTCAGTTTCCGTCGTGGGGGAGAGGGGGACCCCTCGTTTGGCGGTGAGCGGGGAGTGAGCCTTGGTGTATCGAGGAGCCGAGGCCTCGGCCCTGGGCGCGGGGACGGCGACGGTCCGCGCGCCCAGGCGTTGCCTGCCTTGGGGTGCGACGGCCTCATTGTGGGCGGGAAAGCGAGGTTTACTGACCGACTGGTTCTGCATCGCGTAGGGCATGACGTAGTTGGTCCACGAATGGCCGTTCCACCAGCGTAATTGGGGGGTGCCGCTCGGGTCCGGGTACCAGCCTCGCGCGGGCTCGCTCATCGTTGTTGCCTTCCCGTTACGAACAAAACTATTTCCTTGGTCAGGAAGTTTAGCCGTAGGAGGGATGGCGGGCAACTATCCGGTTAGATTCCCGTCGGCCAGAAACCTGTCGCGGCCGTGTAACAGTCAGCGCCCTCCAGGCCTGGGTTGGGGATGGTCACGCTGTAGGTGGTAGTTCCGCCCGACGGAATCGTGACGGTCGTCTGACCGAGTGCCTTATCTCTAATGGTAGGTTTACCATTCTTCTTCATATAGACACTGACTGTCAGATCAATATCGCCCACGTCAGACAGGGGCTGATAGTCAAACCACACATCACCCGAAAACGTCACAGTGTCGTCGGAGATTTCGCAGGTATCCGTCGAACCGACAAACTGGCGAGGAGCCGACGCGAGAGCGTCGACGAATTCCTTCTTCTTGGGGCAGTACTCGGTGATCGCGTCGAGCTGAGCCGTCGGCTTCATACTGAGTTCGCTTGCCTTCTCCTGCAGCAGAGAAACGCTCGAGTAGGCGGAGGTGAACTCATCGCACCAAATATGAGCCGACTTGTCGGATTTCGCGTTGTTGATCTCGTTGCGTACGTTCGCGGTCTCGGTCTCGGCATCCTTCTTCTGCGTCCGCAGGTTATTGGCGTCGGTGCGTGTTTGCTCCGCCTTGGCACTCTGAGAGTAGCTGGCGTAGCCCAGGGCAGCGGTCGTCACGAGTAGACACGCGGCGAGGAATGCGCCGACGAGCGTCAGGATCCTGTAGGTGCCCGGTGAGGACTCTGCGGGCTTGTTCGTTGCGGCGGGCATGGTCACTTCTGTGTCTCCTCAAGGTCCTTCTTCGCCTTGTCGAGGCCTGACTGCGCCTCGTTGTACTCACTTTGTGCACTGGCGTGCTCGGATTCCGCGTCGGCAAGTTCCTTGCTTGCGCGTGTGAAGGCCATGCCGGCGTACACGGCGGACGCGGCGAAGAGAACGACCGCGATCCACGCAGCGACCAAGCCGATGAACCAGCCGCTCGCGGTTCGGGGCTTGTTTTCCTGCTCGTCGCCTGCCTCGTTCGCTGAGTCCTCGGAGTCTGAGAAAACCGGTGTGATGCCGGTGTTCTGATAGGGATTGGAGTGAACCTTCGGTGCCTGCTGGGAGGAAGGAACGTGGGGTGAACTCATGCCTTGCTGGGTGGGCGTTGCCTGGGGGCAGGATGCGCCCTGGGGCTGGGGGACACCCTGCTGCATGGCGGTGTTGTACGGCAGAGGTACCCCACGCATGGGCGCGGGCGTGCCCTGCTGAGGCTGAGTGCCGGGCATGGGAAGGTACTGATCGGTCCAGATGCCGCCGTTCCACCAGCGCAGACGCGGGCTACCAGCGGGGTCTGGGTACCATCCGGGAACTGGTTGAGACATGACCATCCTTTCGGTTACTGAGTGCAGTCTATACCTAACGCGTGAGCCTTATAACGCGCGTATCGCACAGGTCGTGACGCCTGGTATTGCGCGTGACAGGTACCCTGAAAGGTATGGCTGCTCTCTTCTCGTCCTCACCCTTGCTCGCGCTTTTTCTCGTTGTCGCGTTGGGTGCGGCGATCGGAGCGATACGTATCGGCCCCCTGCGTTTTGGTGCGGCGGGAGCGCTCTTTGTTGGCCTCGCGGTCTCGGCTCTGCATCCCGAGGTTGTCAGTAACCACATGTCGATCGTCCAGCCGATGGGTCTGGCGTTCTTTGTCTATTGCGTCGGTATTTCCGCGGGCGCGACCTTCTTCCAGAATTTGCGTAAGCAGACGAACCTCCTCGCCCTCACGACAATTGTGTGTGTCGTGGGCGCGCTCATTGCCCTCGTTGGTGGTCGCCTCCTCGGCCTGTCTTCGGGCCTGACCTCGGGCCTCTTCACGGGTGCGCTGACGGCCGCTCCCGCCCTCGATACGGCCACTCGCCTCACGGGGGACCCGAACGCGGCGGTCGGATACGCCTTCGGCTATCCGGTGGGTGTCATCGGCGGCATCCTCATCGTGACGATCACCGTGACGAGGAAGTGGGTTGGCCCCAAGGACACGCCTTCCCTCGCGGGGTCCTCCCTGGAGGCCGTGAGTATTCGCGTGTCCAAGCACATCAACACGCGCGACATCGACGCGTGGCGCGACCAGCGCGTGCGCCTGTCCTACCTGCGTCGTGACGGGCGCACCCGCGTCACCGCTCCCGGCGAGGACCTGTTGCCGGGCGATCACGTCGTCATGGTCGGGGACCCCGAGTCCATCAAGGAGACGGCGCCACTCGTCGGCGAGATCCTCGACCACAACCTCGAGGACGACCGTTCCGACCTCGCCTTCGAGCGCATCGTCGTGTCCAACCCCGACGTCGCCGGCCGCAGCGTCTGCGAACTCAATGTCACCAAGCGCTTCGGTGCCGTTATCACGCGCGTGCGCCGTGGCGACCTGGACCTCCTGGCCCGCGACGACCTTGACCTGCAGCTCGGCGATCACGTCGCCGTCGTCGTTCCCACGGACGAGCTCGACGACATCGCCGAGTGGCTCGGCGACTCCGAGCGCCGCGTCGCCGAAGTCGACGGCATGGCCTTCGGCATTGGCCTCGTCCTCGGCCTGCTTCTGGGCATCGTGTCCTTCCCACTGCCCGGTGGCCAGGGCTTCCAGCTGGGCGCCGCCGCCGGACCCCTGATCGTCGGCATGCTGCTCGGCGCACTGCGCCGCACCGGACCGCTCGTATGGACCCTGCCCGCCGCCGCGAACCTGACGATCCGACAGATCGGCCTCATGCTGTTCCTCGCGGCCCTCGGCCTGAACGCAGGACCGCAGTTTGCGAGCCTGCTCGGCAGCCCCGAGGGCTGGCGCGCCGCCCTTCTCGCCGCCGTCATGGTCGTTGTGTGTTGCGCTATTCAGGCCCTCGGCGCGAAGTTCATCGGCCTGTCCTCCGCGCGCGCCGCCGGCGGCATCGCGGGCTTCCTCGGCCAGCCGGCAGTCCTGCAGGCCGCCGAGGCCCGCGTCACCGACGAGCGCATCGAGGCCGCCTACGCGACCCTCTTCGCGTTCGCGATTATCGTCAAGATCCTGCTCCTGCCGCTCATCACCTCCTTCCTGTGAGCGCCGTAGACTAGGGCCATGGCTACCCCCGACTTCGTCCTCGAGCTGCGCCGACACGTCGGCCACGCGCCACTGTGGATGCCCGGCACGACCGTCGTTATCGCACGCCCCGCTCCGGGATGTGCACCCATCGATTGGGAGCGACCCATCGCGCCCGAGGCCGTCGAAATCCTATGCGTGCGTCGCTCCGATAACGGCACTTGGACGCCGGTGACGGGTATCGTTGATCCGGGCGAGGAACCCGCCGTCGCAGCCGCCCGCGAGGCGTTGGAGGAAGCCGACGTGCGCATCGAGGTGCGCCGCCTCCTTTCCGTCGAAGTCGTCGGCCCCGTCACCTACGACAATGGCGACGTCACCACCTACCTGGACGTCGCCTTCGCCGCGCAGTGGGTGAGCGGCGAGCCCACCCCCGCCGACGGCGAAAATAGCGAGACCGCGTTCTTCCGCGGCGACCAGCTTCCGCCCATGAACGACCGGTTCCGCCGCGCTATCGTCAAGGCTTTGAGCGCCCGCCCCGACGCGGACTTCCTCACCGCCTGAGGACGTGTGACCCGCGCGCGTGCCCCGGCCTCGTTCCTGCAGCCGCAAAACTTCTTGTCTTTGTGTCAAACCCCTTGCGGGACTGAAGTCCTAGTGGTGGAATGGGGGTATGGACACTCCTAGCAAGATTGCATACACCGTCACCGCAGACTCCACCGGCGGCCGCGCCGGCACCTCCTCCGTCCCCGCGCTCGGCATCACCCACATCATGCGCGCCCCCAAGGAACTGGGTGGCCCCGGCGACGGAGCCAACCCCGAAGCCCTCTTCGCCATGGGCTACGGCGCCTGCTTCCAAGGCGCCATGGGCCTGGCCGCCAAGGAACTGGGCATCGACACCAAGGACTCCGTCGTGCGCACCACCATTGGCCTGGGCCCCGAGGGTGACTCCTTCGCCCTGACCGCCGACATCAAGGTCTTTATCCCCGGCGTCGAACTCGACCGCGCCCAAGCCCTCGTTGACCGCGCCCACCAGCTGTGCCCCTACTCCAAGGCCACGCGCGGCAACGTGCCCGTCACCGCCACCGCCGTCGCCACCCTCTGAGCGTGCCCGATAGACGGAAGAACCCCAGCCTCGCCAATCGATGGACGAGGCTGGGGTTTCTTCATGCGCTTAAGTGATCCTGGGCGCTCAGGCGCCGCTGGGGGTGCCGCGCGCACGGCGTCGCCCTTCGGGTTTGCCGGGCGCGGGCGATCCGGGCGCTCAGGCGCCGCTGGGGTGCCGCGCGCACGGCGTTGCCCTTCGGGTTTGCCGGGCGCGGGCGATCCTGGCGCTCAGGCACCACCGGGGCTTGCCGCGCGCACGGCGTCGCCCTTCGGGTTTGCCGGGCGCGGGCGATCCTGGCGCTCAGGCGCCGCGCCAGTACGCCGCCAGCGCCTTCGACAGCGTCAGCAGGTCATCGATATGGCTCATCTCGCGCGCCGAATGCATCGACAGCAGGCCCACACCCACATCCACCGTCAAGATCCCCAGGCGCGTCGCCGTGATCGGGCCGATCGTCGTGCCGCACGGCATCGCGTTGTTGCCCACGAAACTCTGCGAAGGTACACCCGCCGCCGCGCACGCCCGATTCCACAAGGCAATGCCCTCGCCGTCCGTCGCGTAACGCTGCTTCGAATTGATCTTGATGACCGGACCACGTCCCATCACCGGGCGGTTATCCGGATCGTGATGGCCCGCGTAGTTCGGATGCACCGAATGCGCCGCGTCCGCACTCACGCACGACGAAGCCGCCAGCATCCGCTCGAACCCATCCTCATCGCGGCCCAGTGCCGTCGCCGTGCGGCGCAACACCGTCTCCAAGATCGGGCCGACCGCGCCCGTGCGCGATCCCGAACCCACCTCCTCGTGATCGAAGCACATAAACACCGTGACGTCGCCGCCCGCGGGCACACCCTCCGCGGCGAGGCGCTCCAGGGCCACCAGGCCCGGGTGCACGCTCGACAGATTATCCTGGCGCGAGGCCGCGATGAACTGGCCCTTGTCGCCGAAGAAACCCGGCCCCTGGCTGGGGGTCAGGATCAGGTCGAAGGCAGCGACCTGCGACGCGTCATCCAGGCCCGCCGTGCGCGCCACGTACTCCAGCACGTTGCCATAAGGGTTATCCACCGTCCACACCGGATGCAGGTGCTTCTGCGGATCCAGCTTCAAGCCAACCGGATTCACCTCACGATCCAGGTGAATAGCCAGCTGCGGGATACGCGCAATCGGGCCAGTACGCGCCAAAACGACCTCGCCATTTCTCAGAATCAGGCGGCCCGCCAGCGTCAACTCGCGATCCAGCCACGAGTTCCACATCATGCCGCCGTACACCTCGACGTCGATCTGGCCCCAGCCGTCCGGCGTCGTCGACTGCACCGACGGCTTCACCGAAAACGCCGGCGAATCCGTGTGCGCGCCCACAATGCGGAAACCCGCGTCCTCGGCGACCGTCTCGGGCACGAACCACGCGGCCACCGCGCCCCCGCGCACCATCACGTGACCACCCGGCGACGCATCCCACGCGCCCTTCTCATCGACGCGCGTAAACCCAGCGTCGACCAGGCGCTGAGCCACGACCTCGGCCGCGTGATAGGGGGTCGGAGAATCAAGAAGGAAATGCTGATAGTCCACCGCGTTCGCGTGGACCTCATCCAATTCAAGCTGTGCCATACCCCCATGGTAGGACGCTCCGCATCGCCTATGCTTGACTCATGAGCGAGATTCCCGCATACACCCTGTCTGACGGCCTGGACGTTCCCGCGATCGCGCTGGGAACCTACAACCTGCGGGGCGCCTCGGGCGTGGTCTCCATAGTGTCCGGCGTCGACGCCGGATACCGCATGCTGGACAGCGCCTTCAACTACGAAAACGAAGGCGCCCTGGGTGCCGCCGTCCGCCGCTGCGGAGTCCTCCGCGAGGACCTGCGCCTCGTCTCCAAACTCCCCGGACGCCACCAGCGCTACGACGAGGCCGTCTACACCGTCGAAGAATCCCTCATGCGCGCCGGCCTGGACTACTGGGACATGTACCTGATCCACTGGCCCAACCCCAAGCGCGGCCTCTACGTCGAAGCTTTCCAAGCCCTGCTGGACGCGCGCGACCGCGGCCTGATCCGCTCCGTCGGCGTGTGCAACTTCCTACCCGAACACCTCGACCGCGTGCACGCCGAAACCGGCGAGTACCCCAGCGTCAACCAGATCGAGCTGCACCCCTACTTCCCGCAGGCCTCGGCGCTGGCCTACCACGAGCAGATCGGCGTGCGCACCGAGTCGTGGAGCCCGCTGGGCCGCAAGTGGCGCATCGTCGAAGACCCCGCGATCATCGCCCTGGCCGCTGAGGCGGGCGTGTCCGCGTCACGCCTCATCCTGCGCTGGCACTACCAGCTCGGCGCCCTGCCCCTGCCCAAGTCCGGTAACCCTGAGCGCCAGCGCGAGAACCTCGACATCTTCTCCTTCTCGCTGTCTTCTGAACAAATGGCGGCCATCAGCGCGCTCGGGCGCCCCGACGGTCGTCAGGCCGACCAGAACCCGGAGTACTACGAGGAGTTCTGACTTTCGGGCGGGGCTTGTGGCGCCACGGGTTTTCCGGGCACCGTCGGGTCCGGCCGCCCGCGAGATCGCCACACGCGAGCTTCGCTCGGAGTGGTCGATCTCGAAGCCCGCCCTGGCCCTCCGGACCCTCCGGCGCCCTCCAAACCAGTGGTGCATGGTCGCTGACGTGTGGCTTGGCGCGTCGTCTCGAAGTCCGGCCTGGCCCTGCCGCCGCCCTCCGGCACCGCGGCCAGGCCCCGCAGGCCCCGCGGCGGCCTCCACACCGCCGGCGCTTGGTTGCTGATCGTTCGCTTGGCGCGTCGTCTCGAAGCCCGGCCAGGCCCTGCCGCCGCCCACCGGCACCGAGGCCAGGCCCTGCAGGCCCTGTGGCGGCCTCCACAGCGGGCGGAGCTTAGCGCGGCCGGATGGTCCGCCTTGGTCCTGCCGCCGCCCACCGGCACCGAGGCCTGCCCGCCCGCTTGCTGTCCATGCCGCGAACTCTGCTCGGCACGTCGGCTTGAAGCCCGGCATGCCCCGCAGGCCCTGCGGCTGCCTCCAATCGGGCACGGACATCGGGATCCGCGAATGAGCTTGTTGCTCGGGGTATTGTGCCGCACGGGGAGGCATTGCGCTGTCTAGCTGCTAGTGCATTGCTTCCTGAACTAGTAGTGGTGTTAAGAGCTGATGCGTACGCGGATAGGTTGTTGCTTCATGGATAGGTTATGACCAGGCGGATAGCTTATTAGCCTATCCGCGTGATCATAACCTATCCGCATCGTCGCAACCTATCCGCATCGTCGGCTGCCAGGTCCTGCCGCCGCCCACGGGCGTAAGGAATAGGGTGCGAGTCTGTGGGGTTGTGCGCTCATCGCCTCAAACAAAGCGCCCGCCCTCGCGTTGCGCGGGGCGGGCGGCATCATAAGCCAGGCAAGCATTGCAACTGCTGCAAGCAAAGCGAGCAACACATGCAACGCGAGCGCCACAACCGAAACGATCGGCGCGAGCGTCGCGAGCTTACTTCTGCTCGAGCGTCACGCGGTACACGTTGGTCTCGCGCAGCTGGAAGCCGGCACGCTGGTAGAGGCGGTTCGCGGCCTCGCGCGAAGGACGCGACGTCAGATCGACGGTGCGCGCACCAACATTCTTCGCGTGCTCGACGGCTGCCTCCACGAGGGCGAAACCGGCACCCTGACCGCGGGCGGCCTCGTCGACGACGACGTCCTCCACCCACGCGCGCACGCCGGTGGGGATCTCGAAGGCCACCAGGGACAGCATGCCGAGAATCGGGCGGTTGCCCTGGGCATCCGCCTCGTCCGGGCGGAATGCGAATAGGTGCACGCTGTCCTGGGAGAGGAAGCGCTGCACGTCGGCCTCGCTCATGGGGGCGGCGGAGCGGGACAGCTGGGGGATCAGACGCCCCATGGCTTCGTGGATTTCGGGCGTGGCGGCGGTGATGAGTTCGACGGTCATGTTTCTCCTAACGGTTGGTCCAATTGTAGCGGTAAGGGGCGGTTAACCCGAGCGCTTGGGTGGTGCGTGGGATGAGTAATTGCGGACGCGTGACGTATAGTCCACACTTATGTTCTATGGAAACTAATTCCGCCATGATGGACGTCATCCGCCTCGAAGGTCCCTGCGAGATCGACGACATGCGGGTCTCGCAGCTCCCCGTCCCTCAGGTGAGGGACGGCTGGATGCGCGTGCGCGTCGAAGCTTTTGGCATCAACGAGTCTGAGTCCCACTCACGCCGGGGCCTCTCCGACCCGGATTTCACGTATCCACGGGTCCTTGGAATCGAAGGTGTCGGAGTCGTTGATGAGGTTGCGCCCGGCAGTGTCTTCCAGCCCGGCCAGCAGGTCGCCTTCATGATGGGTGGTCTTGGGCGCGAGTATGACGGCTCCTACGCGCGCTACACCCTGATCCCCGAGCGTATCGCGATTCCCTTCACGTCCGACCTTGAATGGGCGACGATTGGCGCGATCCCAGAGATGACGCAGACTGCGTACGGCTCGCTCGTCCATGCGATGCGTGCTCGCAGCGGTGACACCATCCTCGTGCGCGGAGGAACCTCGACGGTCGGCCTGATGGCGGTGCGCTTGGGCGTCCGCATGGGCATGACGGTGATCGCGACGACGCGCCGCGAGTCTGCCCGTCCGCTCCTGAACGAGGCCGGGGCCGCCCACGTGGTCATCGACGACGGGCGGATTGAGGGCAAGGTGCGCGCTCTCGCTCCGGGTGGCGTGGATGCGGCGCTGGAGCTTGTGGGGATCCCGGTGCTCGGCGATACTCTGCGTTGCGTGCGCCCCGGCGGCATGGTGTCGTTCACGGGGTCGCTGACGGACGTGTGGTCGATGAAGGACTTCTCACCTTTTGGCCTGATCCCCTCGACCGTGGGCCTCACGGTCTATCACGGCCAGGCCTGGGATCTGCCGGCGTCCGTCCTGCAGGAGGTACTCGACGCGGTGGCAGCCGGCGAGATGAGTGTCCCGATTGCGAAGGTTTTCCGCGGCCTGGAGCAGGTGCCCGACG